>JAUJLY010000062.1 GCA_030447145.1 Thermomicrobiales bacterium | reverse complement strand
CGGCGCCTGGTACCGGCGTGATCGCCGGTGGCGCTGTCCGTGCCGTCGTTGAAGCGGCCGGTATCCGGGACATTCTCTCCAAGTCATTAGGCAGCAATAACCCGGTGAACGTCGTGCGTGCCACCGTTCAGGCCCTCGAGGAGCTGGAGTCTGAGAATGCGGTGATTCGCCGCCGTAATCGCCAGAAGGCGACGTTGCGCAAGCCGTTCGAGCATGGTGGACAGTCGGCTGAGGCCGTGCCGACCAAGCGACGGCAGCCAGAGCCGCTTGTCCCACCCCAGGAAGGTGGACGACGTGGCGGTCCGGGCGGCGGACGTGGACGCGGCCAGCAGGGCGGCGGCCGTGGTCGTGGTCAGCAGGGCCAGCAAGGTCAGCAGGGTTCTGCCCAGAGGGGACGGTAAGCCATGAGCGATACGCAATCGACTGGCAACGGTCAGCTGCGGATCACACTGGTGCGTAGCACCATCGGACGCCCGGGCGATCAAGAGCGAGCGGTGAAATCGCTCGGTCTGCGCAAGGTGAATCACACCGTCGTGCGGAACGATTCTCCCTCGATCCGGGGAACGGTAAACAAGATTAGCCATCTCGTGAGGGTGGAAGAAGTCGCCGCCGAGTAACCCTTACGCGGGTTGAACGGCCGGCATGAAGGTTGGGAACAACGATGCCCCTGACAATAGATGATTTGCGGCCAAACAAGGGCGCAAATACCAGCAAACGCCGCCTCGGTCGCGGCCATGGCAGTGGCCGTGGCAAGACGGCCGGACGTGGCACCAAGGGCCAGAACTCCCGCTCAGGTGGTGGTGTTCGGCCGGGATTCGAGGGCGGTCAGCTGCCAATTCAGCAGCGCATGCCTTACAAGCGCGGCTTCACAAACGTCTGGAGCACGCCGTGGGAAACGGTGAATGTTGGGCGTCTCGCGGAGCTTGAGGTCGACGGACCAATTACCCCTCAGGTGCTTGCCGAGCGTGGACTGATCCGCAGCGTCCGGTTTCCCGTGAAGATTCTCGGGAATGGCGAGCTCGGCACGCCCATCACCGTCCACGCTCACGGCTTTTCCAAATCCGCAAAAGAGCTCATCGAGCAGGCCGGTGGAACCGTGGAGACGCTTGAGCGAACAGACCAGTGGACAAGCGCCCGCCCGCGGACCCGACGTCTACCGATCAACCGCGAGATGAAGGCGATGCGCGTCGGCAAGGTCGGTGGACCGAGTCGTCGTGAGGCATTGGCCCAAATTGGGGAACGCGAGGGCGAGGAGGCCTAGGCATGCTGCAGGCCGTGATCAACGCGTTCAGGATTCCTGACCTCCGTCGGAAGATCCTGTTTACCATAGCGATGCTGGTGGTCTTCCGATTGGTCGCCAGCGTCCCGATTCCCGGGGTGGATCGTCAAGGTCTTCGCGACTTTATCGAGACAAACCAGCTTCTCGGGATGCTGAACCTGTTTTCCGGCGGCGGTCTGAACAACTTCTCCATCGCAGCACTCGGCGTGTATCCCTATATCACGGCCACGATCATCATGCAGCTCATGACGCCGATTATTCCGCGTCTCAATGAGTTGTCGATGGAGGGCCAGCAGGGCCGAAACCAGATCGATCGCTACACGCACTATCTGACCGTGCCCTTGGCCTTGCTTCAGGGCTACGGTCAGATGCTTCTGTTTGCAAGCGACCAGAGCGGGAACCTCGTCCAGAACTTCGGTTTGTTCGATGCGGATACATTCCTGCCGACGGTTGCGATTCTGCTCACGTTGACCGCAGGAACGATGTTGCTCGTCTGGATCGGCGAACTCATCACCGAGAACGGTATCGGCAATGGCGTGTCGATCATCATCTTTGGCGGCATCATCGCTTCGCTTCCGAGCGCCATAGGCGGCCTGGTGTCGGGTGGAACACTAGGTGAAAACGTTGCGGGGACGGTCTTCTTCGTTGCGATCGCGATGCTCACCATCGTGGGTGTCGTGCTGATCAACGAGGGACAGCGTCGGATCCCCGTCCATCATGCCAAGCGCGTGCGGGCCGGTCGACAATATGGCGGCAACACGACCAATATCCCGCTGAAGGTCAACAGCGCGGGCATGATTCCGCTGATCTTTGCGGTCAGCATCATGGTGTTCCCGGGGATGGTCGCGAATTTCCTGCAGTCGTCTGGCACAGAGTGGGTGCGAAGCCTTGCTGTCAACATCAGCCAATGGCTGAGCCCGAATACCGTGCCATACAACATCGTCTACTTCTTCATGGTGGTTGGATTCACGTTCTTCTACACCATGGTGGTATTCCAGCAGCAGCGGATTCCGGACTCGTTGCAGCGTCAGGGCGCGTTCATCCCTGGTGTCAGGCCCGGTCGGAACACCGCAATCTACCTGCAGAGGGTGCTGACCCGCATCACGATCGTCGGCGCACTCTTCTTGGGAATCATCGCTATCCTGCCGTTTATCGCGGCACGGATAACAGGCGTCCAGACCCTGTTGCTCAGCTCGACATCCTTTCTGATCGTCGTCGGTGTCGCGATCGATACGATGCGGCAGCTCGAGGCCCAGCTGATGATGCGAAACTACGAAGGCTTCATTGACTAGACGAACACACCGGTAGGGCACTCAATGTCCTGCCGGTATGTTGGTTTCCCGCGTGGAAGGACATGCCCTTGTGTATGTGATTTTGATGGGAGCCCAGGGCTCCGGTAAAGGCACCCAGGCCGCTCTGATCGGCCCAAAGCTGAACCTCGTCAAGGTCGCCACGGGCGACCTCTTCCGTGCAGCAACCGAACAGAAATCCGAGCTAGGGCTTCAGGTTCAGGCCATCCTGGAATCGGGCAATCTCGTTCCCGATGAACTCACCAACGCGATCGTTCAGGTTCGCCTCGCGCAGATTGCGGCAGCAAAGGCGAAGGGAGAGGACGTCGCCGGCGCGCTCTTTGACGGATTTCCGAGGACTGAGCCGCAAGCGCAGGCCCTTGACGAGATCCTGGCGAACCAGGGTGAGTCACTGACCGCCGTGGTGGAAATCGATGTGCCGCGCGAGAAGTTGGTCGCGCGATTGGCTGGCCGGCGCGTGTGCGAGTCCTGCGGCACCGTTTACCATGTGGAAGCAGACCCACCGGCAGTGCCGGGGATTTGCAATAAATGTGGCGGCAAGCTCCTGCAACGGAAGGACGACACGCCGGAGGCGATCACCCGCCGCCTGGAATTGTACGATGATCTCACACGGCCGCTCCTTGCGTACTATGCCGAGCAGGGCGTCCTCGAGCGCGTGGACGGTGACCAGGATATCCAGAAGGTCGAGCAAGACCTCCTGGACGCCATTCGGAGCCGCGCCGAATCAATGAAAGCCTAGACGAGCCATGCCGATTACGATCAAGAACGAGCGAGAGATTGAGAAGATGCGAGCCGCCGGCCAAGTGGTTGCGCTGTGCCACCAGAGAGTGGAAGCCGCCATCGCGCCAGGAGTAACAACCGCAGATCTCGATGCGCTCGTTCGCGATACCGTAAAGGAGCAGGGCGCAATCGCCAGTTTTCTGGGGTACAACGGGTTCCGGGGAAATATCTGCGCCTCTGTAAATGAAGAGATCGTTCACGGCATACCGGGATCGCGCGTCCTGGGCGACGGTGACGTCATCGCCGTAGATATCGGCGCGATCCTGGACGGGTGGCATGGCGATTCCGCCTGGACCTATCCCGTCGGTGAGATCTCCGACGACGCAAGGAGACTCCTTGCTGATACGGAAGAGGCCCTGAAGGTAGGAGTGGCGGCAGCTCGGGCGGGTAACCGACTTGGCGAGATTGGACACGTGATAGAAGCCTACGCCGCTCCGCGCGGCTACGGCATCGTCCGGGGCTACGGCGGTCACGGCATCGGCAGGCGAATGCACGAGGACCCTCATGTTCCAAACTACGGCGACCGCACGTACGGCCCCGTGCTCCGTAATGGCATGACGCTGGCGATTGAGCCAATGCTGACGCTGGGCACCGACGAAACACGCGAGTTGGAAGATGGCTGGACGGTCGTCACCGCCGATGGAACGCTCTCCGCGCATTTCGAGCACACCGTGGCGATCACCGACGAAGAACCGATTGTCTTGACAAAAAGGCTGGTTTCAGTGGTAGAATAGTCGTTCGTGGGCGCATGTCGGTGGACATGCGCTATCCGCGTGCTCGCCATTGGCCCTGATCCTCCTTGTAAGCCAAACTCGGAAGATCAGTGGCTGCGTGCGATACATCGGAAGCCGGCGAGGGATGACCCGTGGTCGCCCGGGAGATACGTCGAAGAACACTCTCACGTTCCTGGCTCTCGCGCGGAAAACGAAGCAGACTCCATGCGCACTGTATGGATATGGAATGAGGAGTTGGGTTCGATGAAGGTTTCGGCTTCGGTTAGTAAGCGGTGCGATCGCTGCCGCATTATCCGCCGCAAGGGCATCGTGCGCGTTATTTGCACGAACCCGCGGCACAAGCAGCGACAGGGCTAATTGAACCGTAGTCCGGAGTACCAGCAGCGCTGGGATTGATATCGGACTGCAGATATTGAGGGGAAAGCATGGCCAGAATTGCGGGTGTCGACCTGCCGCGCGAGAAGCGCGTCGAGGTGGGCCTGACCTACATCTATGGAATTGGTTTGCATACGAGCCAAAGGTTGCTCGAGCAGACCGGGATTAATCCTGATACACGCGTCCGCGATCTCACCGACGACGAGGCAAACCGGCTTCGCGACGTGATTGACCGGGGAGTGCGTGTCGAGGGGGACCTTCGCCGCGAAATCTCCATGAATATCAAGCGTTTGATGGATATTGGTTCGTATCGTGGTGTTCGGCACCGCCGTGGCCTGCCACTTCGTGGACAGCGCACGCGCACGAATGCGCGCACGCGCCGCGGTCCGAAGCGGGCAATTGGCGGACGCAAGAAGTAAGTGGTCGGAAGCGATTGGGTGGAGACGGGCAGGGCCTCGTCAAGGATCTCTGGTCGTGACCGTGGAATGTGTAGTTTCGAAGTATTAGGTGGAGGCATTATCCGGCATGTCAGAGCGACGGCGCGGTACAGCTAAAAGTCGAGTTCGAAGACGCGACAGGAAGAATATTCCCCGAGGGAAGGCGTACATCCAGGCGACCTTCAATAATACAATTGTGACGCTGACCGACCCGAACGGCAACGTGATTGCATGGTCCAGCGCAGGCGCCAATGGCTTCAAGGGATCTCGCAAGAGCACCCCATTCGCGGCGCAGATGACGGCTGAAGCCGCCGCCCGGCGCGCGCAAGAGCATGGTCTTCGCCAGGTCGATGTGTATGTCAGGGGCCCCGGTTCTGGCCGGGAGATGGCGGTCCGTTCGTTGCAGGCAAGTGGTGTGCAGGTGATCTCGATTACCGATACCACGCCCATCCCCCATAACGGATGTCGTCCCCCGAAGCGCCGCCGCGTCTAACGACAACCGGGCGCATACATCACACATTGGTAGCCAGTCAGATATCAAATGGATACATATGGCTGGCCGCACCTTCTCACCGCCAAATAACTGGTGAGCGGGTGACGCGAGGAGGCGAGTCCGCTTGTTGCAGCAACCCGAATTTACAATCAAGACAGTCGAGGCGGGGCGCAACTATGGGCGCTATCAAGTTGAGCCGCTCGAGCCCGGTTACGGAACCACGCTAGGCAATTCCCTGCGCCGCATCCTTTTGCGGTCGCTCCAGGGCTGTGCAGTGTCGCGAATCCGGATCGACAACGTATGGCACGAATTTGCCACTGTCCCCAACGTCCGCGAGGACGTCACGGAGATCGTGCTCAACCTCAAGTCGGTCCGCCTGCGCCGCGTGACCGAGCTCCGCGGTGATGTGCGTGCCCATCTCTATGCACGTGGCGAAGGCGACGGCGAGCGGGTCGTCACCGCCGGTGACGTCGAGTGGCCAGTTGAGGTTGATCTGGTCAACCCCGATCAGCCGATTGCGACCCTCGATGGTCCGGATGCCGTGCTTGACATGGATCTCTGGATCAGCCGGGGCCGTGGCTACCGCCCGGCAGAGGCGCAGGAGACCGTCGCGCTTGGCGAGATCCCGATCGATGCGATCTTCACGCCGATTGAACGCGTCAACTATGTCATTGAGCAGACCCGCGTAGGGTCTGAAGTGGACTTCGACCGGCTGATCCTCGAAATCCTGACTGACGGGACGATCGATCCCGACGACGCTCTGTCACAGTCTGCCAAGATCCTCATGGATCATGCTCGGGTCTTTGCGGACTTCACGCGGCCGGAGCCAGAAATAGCGGCGAACTCCTTCATCTCTGAGGAGGTGCAGAACAAGCCCCTCGCAGATCTTGGCCTGTCGCCGCGGGTGCTTAACGCTCTGCGGAGCAAGCAGATCGACAAGGTGGGCCAGATTCTGACAATGGATCCGGATCAGCTGTTGTCGATCCGGAACTTCGGCCCGCGTTCGCTTACCGAGTTGCGCGAAAAGCTGACCGAGTTTGGATACCTCTCCGATGTGCCGGCGATCGACCCCGCTGCCTACGGTGAGGACGATAGTGAAGAAGACTTCGTGGATGCTATGGCGCAGGTCGCCGAAGTATCTGCGGTTGATGAGGATTCGACCAATGAGGCACCGTAAGCAAGGCCGAAAGTTCGGCCGCAACCCAGCGCAGCGAAAGGCGCTGCTTCGACAGCTGGCGATCTCGCTCATCCTGAATGAGCGCATCACCACGACCGAGGCCAAGGCCAAGGAGCTGCGAGGCGTCGTCGAGAAGCTTGTGACCATTGCCCGTGAGGACTCGTCCCACAGCCGCAATATCGTCATGTCGCGGCTCGATCACGAGCCATCCGTCAACCGGCTGTTCGATGAGGTCGCTCCTCGCTTCGAGGGCACACCAGGCGGCTATACGCGTATGGCCAAGCTGGGCGTGCGCAAGGGCGACGCGGCACCGATGGTCCTGATCGAGTTCGTGAGTTAGTTCGTACTGCGGGCAGCCCCGTTGTTGAGAGTCGGCTCGCACATTGTTCCTGACGCAAAGCACGTATGGCCCCCACCCTGAAGCTCACGCTTGCATACGATGGCACCGGCTTCCGGGGTTCACAGCGGCAAAAGAACGGGCGAAGCGTACAGGAGGATCTGGAGACCGCGCTCTCCACATTGAACGGTCGGGCGACGCGGGTTGTCCTGGCCGGTCGGACAGATTCGGGTGTCCATGCAATAGGCCAGGTGGCCAGTATCGAGGACGTTCGCCCGGATCTGCCCGATCACCGGATGGTGCAAGCGATCAATGCTCATCTGGCCAGGGATCTAGCAGTCCTGGGTTGTGAGCGGAGAGTAGGCACTTTCCATGCGCGGTACGATGCGACCTGGCGGGAATACCGCTATCGCATCTGGTGGGGAGTTCCCCAGCCGTTGCTGAGAGATCGGATGTGGCAGAGAAAAGTGCCACTCGATGTTGAGGCAATGTGTGAAGGAGCAAAGGCCCTCCACGGACCGGTTGATCTCGCGTCCTTCACCGGGAACGGTGCTGGTATACCAGAGGCAAGGATGCCGGAGGGAACGCGAGGGACGGTGCGCACGATTCGCCACTGCTCGGTGCGGAGGATCCGGCCGTGGTGGGGAATCGCCCCGGTAGCGGGATCCGGTGTCGAGATCCGGATCGTCGCCGACGGGTTCTTGCCGCAATCGGTGCGCACGATCGCGAGCGCACTGGCGGAGATTGGACGAGGACAGCAGTCCGCCGACTGGATGCACCAGCTCATTGAGCTGGCCGACCGGCGACATGGACCGCAAACAGCACCGCCGCACGGGTTAGTGCTCTGGCGAGTGGGTTACGGGAGCGATATTCCGGGCCCCGACCCAAACGGCGAACAGACGATGGGTGAAGATATCACCTGTCCAGCAATTGGTTAAGGGAGCGTGGAATCGTGGATCGAAGGACCTATTCAGCCAAGCCTGTGGAAGTGCAGCGCAAGTGGTACGTGGTGGATGCCGAGGGCAAGACGCTCGGCCGCCTCGCGACGACCGTCGCTGCCACCCTGCGTGGCAAGCACAAGCCGATGTACACCCCGCACATCGATACTGGCGACTTCGTCGTCGTGATCAATGCGGACAAGGTCAAGGTGACCGGTAACAAGGAAACGCAGAAGTTCTACTACCGCCACTCGGATTACCCGGGCGGCCTGAAGACAACGTCGCTCAAGGATATGCGTGCCCGCTATCCGGAGCGCATCATCGAAGCGGCTGTTCGCGGGATGCTTCCGGGCTCGACGCTCGGCCGCCAGCAGCTCAAGAAGCTGAAGGTCTACGCTGGTACGTCCCATCCGCATGAAGCACAGAATCCGACGCCGCTTGAGCTTGATGACACAGCCGGGCGCGCCGACCAGGCTTAAGGAGCAACCATGAGCGATTCAACTCCGGCCAATAAAGGCCAGTTCTACTACGGCGTGGGCCGCCGCAAGACCTCTGTCGCGCGCGTACGCCTCTATCCGGGCAGTGGCAACGTGACGGTGAATGGACGGTCCGGTGCCGATTACTTCGGCGGTCGCACCATCCATCAGGCGGCCCTGCTAGCACCGATGCGCGTCACCGAAACGACCGAAAAGTTTGACGTTGTCGCGACCGTTGTTGGTGGTGGCGTCTCTGGGCAGGCCGGCGCGGTTCGCCACGGCATTTCCCGCGCACTCCTCCGCTTCGACGACGAATTCCGCCCGGCTCTGAAGGGCGCCAAGCTTCTGACACGCGATGCGCGTGAGAAGGAGCGCAAAAAGGTCGGCCTCAAGCGGGCCCGCAAGGCGCCTCAGTACACCAAGCGTTAGATACCCGTTCTCTCAGCAACGCACGACCACCCGTCGGCCGGTTTCGACCGATACCGCGGGTGGTCTTCGTTACATCGAAATGCGAAGGAGAAGACATGTGGGAGGCGGACCATACGATCGCCTGCGTTCGGCTTGGAGCATGGTGAGGTCCGTGAGCACGATCGACCAGCATGGACATGGCTGCAGAGCTACATACCGGTGGCTGCGCGGATGGCCCGTTCGACGACAAGCTCGGTCGCGATCGTGAGTGGCAGGATGGTGGCAGGATCGCTCGGCCCCTCGTTTACGGTCGAAGCGAAAGCGACATCGCCATCGGCAATCGTGTGGGATGGCCATATCATGCGTGCCAGCCCGTCGTGCGCGGCCACACACATTCGCGTGAGCACATCATGCTCACAAGCTACATCCGTAATCACAGCCATCAACATCGTGTTCTGGCCAAACGGGGGACGCGTCCCAGGATCATTGAGAACCATCTGGCGTGGATCCTGGTCTGGTAGCACGACGCCAAAAGCGTTGACGACGACAAGCGCCGTCACCGTTCCGCCTGCTGCCTCAGTTTGCGCCATGGCGACGCCTCCCGGCCGGGTAGCGTCCGTGCCCAGAATGCCGCCCCAGCGGGCGCCAGTGCCTACGCCAACCTGTCCCACCTCTGCCCTCGATAGCGGCGTGGCGGTGCGAAAGGCGGTAGCGCCGTCATCCGGGTTGGGGATCTCGGCCTGCACGGTCGCGAGATCGAAGATTACCGCGGCTGGAACGATCGGGACCGGGATCGCTGGGGTCAGCACACCGCGACCAAGGTTCGCGAGCGCCTGCATCACGCCATCGGCAGCCCGGAGCCCGAAGGCACTGCCGCCTGTCAGGAGAATCGCATCGGCCCGCTGGACCGTCCGGCCCGGCGCAAGAACATCGAGCTCGCGCGTTCCCGGTGCTGCTCCCCGGACCTCCGCCGCCGTCAGGGCCGGAGCGTCGAACGCGATGACGGTGCAACCTGTTTTCGCCGGAGCGTCAGTGGTGTGACCAAGAGAGACGCCGTTGACATCCCTGATCGTCGTGGTGGCCTCTACCACAAGAGGGAGGCACCGGGCGTGGCAACAGTCACGAGGCCGGAGAAGTGTGCCCTGGCGGCCTCCGCAAACGTATCCGGCCCCAGTTCTTCCCAGATGTGCGTGAGTACCAGCTCGCGTGCGCCTGCCCTCTCGGCAATAGCACCTGCCTGCTGAGGGGTGAGATGCAGACTGCCAATCTTCTCCGGGTCGAAGTCAGGTGGCATGGCGGCTTCCGCAATCATGACGGCTGCGCCTGATGCAATTGGGTCCAGGTCCGCGTCGGTGCCGGTGTCCGCCGTGTAGAAGAGATCGTCGGCGTTGTCGGCAGAATGGACGCGGATTGCCCAGCAGGGGATGACATGGGCCGTTGGCGCGAAGGTGAGCGTGAAATCTCCAACGGTGACCTCGGAGCCAGGGTCGTATCCGCTGAGATCAAACACTGAGGAGAAGTAGCCGGCAGTGTCCTCACCTGGAGTGACGAAAAGGGCCGCGGCCCTGTCCATGAAGGCGAGCCCGTCGGGAGGTAGGTGGAGTGGGATCGCCTTCGGGGCTGGCTCAGGGTTGTACTTGAGGGCAAAGCGAAGCGCGAACAAATCGAGCACGTGATCCAGATGCAGGTGGGAAATGACGATCCCGTCAAGCGTGCGGAAATTCGCGTGCTTGCGGAGCTCCAGCAACGTATCGGGGCCAAGATC
>JAUJLY010000394.1 GCA_030447145.1 Thermomicrobiales bacterium | reverse complement strand
CATTTCGTGACTTCTGGGAGGTGTTCAGAATCTAATATCGTTCGTTGAGGAATGTAGACCCCTTTGGAATCATCGTCCCTTGTTGCCCGCTCCTGCCTCTCTCGGGAGTTAATTCCCCTCCGTTGTCATGCGCCGCGCGGCGCAACCCGTCCTGGATCGCCGCAGCAGCGTTGGCGTAGCGTTTGACCCTTCGCTCCGCCGGGTCGTCGCACCAGCCGTAGTAACCGTCTCCCCATGGGGCCTCCACTACGTGTACCCGGCAGTGCTCGCCCTGGATCGTGGCCCAGCGTCCCGCGAGTGTGACCTCGCTAGGGACGCCCAGGACTTGCAGCACGTCGACGAGATGGGTCATCTTCGCCTCTCGGACGTTCCGCTGCGAGTTGTCTGGCACATCCAGGTTCATCTCTGAACGTATCAAACGAAGGTGAACAATGAGGTCGACAGAGCTGGCTCGTATGTCAACAGGACATCAACAGAGGATCAACAAGACGTGAGCGAGATTGCCATTCTCCGCTCCGCCAACGCGACTGATCAGCTGGGACGGAGGAAGCGATAGCCGAATCCCCGCTGCGTTTCGATATAGCAAGGACACGTGGGGTCGTCATCCAGCTTCCGGCGGAGGCGTTGGATGAAGACGGTGAGGTAGTGAGGATCGGTGACCCACTCAGGTCCCCAGACACGCTCCAAAAGAGCTTGATGCGGCAGGATGGTTCCAGCATGACGGGCCAGTTCTTCCAGAAGCCGGTACTCTGTCGGGGTGAGCTGGACTGCCTGGCCTCGCAGGCACACTTCGTGGGCGGTGAAATCGATCGCCAGGTCACCACTCACAAAGAGCGGTTCCGAGGTGGAAACGGCTCTGGACGAGCGTCGCAGCAGGGCCCGCAATCGCGCCAGCAACTCCAGGTGGTCAAAGGGCTTGGTTAGGTAGTCGTCGGCACCAAGGTCCAATGCCCGCACCTTGTCAAGAATCGCGCTGTGGACGGTGAGCATCAGGATCGGCACGTCCGAGATCGCGCGTATTCGTTGGCAGACCTCGATCCCGTCGGGCGGTGGCATAGCAACATCGAGGATGATCGCGTCAACCACCTCCGCCGCAAAGTGACCCAGTGCCTCTTCACCACTCGTCACAATGGTGACGTGGCAGCCCGGCCAGCCCATCCGAGCGGCAAAGGCCACGGCGTTCGCGATGTCCGGGTTGTCCTCAGCGATCAGCAATTTCAGCGTCACGGAGCGCCTCCTCAGATGCGCACGGTAAGGCGATATGAAAAACAGCTCCTTGCCCAGGCCTGCTCTCTGCCCAGATCCTCCCGGCATGACGGTCGACCAGTTCCCGTGCGATGGCGAGCCCAAGGCCCGATCCCGAGCTGTGCACCGCAAGACGGTGGAAACGTCGAAAGACTGCCTCCACGTCTGCTGCCGCAATGCCGGGACCATTGTCGCTCACGGAGAGGCGAACCTCAGTGGTGAGCTGACGAGCACATACGGTGACATGAGTACCAGGAGGTGTATGCCGATGGGCGTTATGCAAGAGGTCGGTGACTGCCTGCCCCAGCCGCCGCGCGTCGCCCTTGACGCGCACTGGCGTGGCGGGAAGGTCCACCTCGAGGGTTTGCCCCTTGTTTTCGAGCAGGGGATGCATGATCCCCAGCGCATCGATGATGACATTACGCAGGTCCAGCAGTTGATGGTCGAGGTGGAGGGTGCCGGCTTCGAGCTGGTTGAGCGCGAGCAGATCGTCAATGAGCAGACCAAGGTACTGGTTGTTGCGTCGGGCGCTGTCCAGCAGGTCGCGTTCCTCCATCTGAAGTCGGCCCCCCGCGCTGGCGTCAAGCAGCCCGAGGCTTGCCCTCATTGCTGCCAGCGGCGTCTGCAGGTCGTGGGAGATCGTCTCGACGAACGATGCGCGCAATCGGTCGAGCTCAGCCAGGTGCTCCGCCTCGTCTCGGCTGGCGCGCGCTGCTGCTTGTTCAAGGCTCATGTGCCGGGCGAGGATGGTCGAGCCGACGCCGATAAGTGCGAGCGCGACGAGGCGAGCCCCGAGCTCATGGGCGTGGCCCGCTGTCGGTGACCACATGGGGAGGGTCGGTGCGATGGCCACCACCATCACGCCCGCGGCGACAGTGTAGAGGAGGGTCCCACGGGGTGACAGGCTGACTGCAGCACAGACCACGGCGAGAACGATGAGGACGAAGGCCGGGCCGCCGGGCCGCGCACTGAAGAAATAGACCAGCCCTGCGGCTGGAAGGTCCAGGATGGCCTGGCGAGGGAAGGAGTGGAGCGCCGGCCAACTGATCTGGAGCCATTGACAGAGACCGTTGTAGGCGGCAAACAGAAGGAGGAGGGACCAAGACGGCATACCGAATCGACCGATGATGGGCTGCAATAGGGTGAGTAACAACAGTGCACTGACGGTTGCCCAGCGCAGCCGCGAGAGCGCCTGGCCCAGGAATCGAGTGGAATCGTCAGGGCGGGTGGTGTCGGCTGAGCTCACGGGCATCGCTCCCACGTCCTGGTACTCCTTCGTGCCGATGCTAAGGTGATTCGATCATCTTTTTACAGCCCACTGACATGCCTGGTGCGCGTCCACGATACCATCTGCCTGCCTTAACTGGCTCTTGGTTTGCCCGGTAACACTCCCTGAGTTTGGAGTCGACAGCTATCTTTTCTCCGCGAACCTGCGTCTCCGCCTCACAGCGGGCGCATCCACGGTTAAAGGTCATCCAAGGATCACATGTAGGGAGGCTTACAGATGTTCTGCTTCAGGATCGCTATATATGGGGGTGTATAAGGAGCAGCGGTATCATGGAGCATGACGCTTCCCGGAGAACCCTAGATATCCATGTGACGCCTGAGTGTTTTGGATGCGATAGAGCGAGAGAATTGGCGGACGAGGTCCGGACACGCCGTT
>JAUJLY010000061.1 GCA_030447145.1 Thermomicrobiales bacterium | reverse complement strand
ATCAGAAGACGTCCTGTCCACTCGTCGCAGCTGGAACGATCAGGCCTTCGATGATCGGGATCACTAGCTGCTGATCCCCGGGCCGATTGACATCGGTCCCGGCCACCGCGGTGACGACAACCAGATCCAATTCCGGTACCACGTAGAGAGTCTGGCCACCATAGCCGTTTCCGTAGAACGAATGCATTCCGAGCGGCTCCTTTATCCACCACTGGTAACCGTACATACCGCCGCCGCCGATATTCACGCCGCTCGTCGAACTTGTGCCGCTGGCGTGACCCTGTGTGGACTCCGCAACCCACTCCGGTGTGACGATCTGCTGTCCGTCCCACGTCCCCTCCTGGAGATAGAGGTACCCCAGTTTCGCCAGATCACGTGGGGTCAGATGCAACCCGCCCGCCCCACGCGTCTCCCCTGATACATCGCGGTCCACTCCGGCGCCGGTATCCCGAGCGGATCAAAGAGCCTCGGCTGAAGATACTGCGCCATCGGGACGCCGCTCTGCACCTGGATGATGTAGGAAAGGAGATTGGAGTTCGTGGAGTCGTACTCAAATCCCTCTCCAGGACTGAAGGCCATCGGCCGCGCGAGCATTGCATCCAGATCGTCAGTCTCACCATGCCGACTGAAATTGATGCGTCCGTCCCATGCCCATCCGGAGGTCGAGGTCAGCAGGTGGTAAAGCGTAATGTCCCACACCCGAGGATCGGCATTTGCCGGAATCCGGTCGGGAATCAACTCACCCAGCGTTTGATTGAAATCGGTCAGCAACGCCTCCCGGAAAGCGATACCGGTCGCGATCGAGGTCACGCTCTTGGTAATCGACCAGACATGAAAGGGCTGATCAAAGGTGAAGCCATTGTAGTAGTTGTCCACGACCAGGTTTCCGTCACTAACAACCAGCAACGATGTCACGAGCGGTGTTTCCGCCGCAACCCGGGCGTCTATCTGGGCGGACAGATCTGGCGGAAAACCGTGCTCCCCGGGACTCCCTGCCGGCCAAGCCTGGGTTGGCCAGACCATGCCCGGCGGTGTCGCGCCACCGATTCCGTCCTGGGCAGAAGCACGATGCCGGAGCATTACGGCTGCGGGTGCCAGCACGGCAAGGACTCGTTTTCTGTTTGAAATGTTCATCTGGTTCTCCTGGATGATCGAGCATCCCGGGAAGGAATGGGCCCGCTCACGTTCCTGAGCGGACGTGATGGTCAGAGGGAAAGCCGGGCAACTGATGCGCGATAAATGCATCAGAGCCATGCGGTGCTGTACTAGGCCGTGACAGGCGAACAACCTCAGCCACCAACTGGAATCACCTCTCCAGAGGACGTGGAAATGCCGGGCTCTACGCCGAGATCGGCGTCGGTACCATCCTCGTTGACAATCAGCATGCTGGCCGCTCCGAATGTGCCCTCGCCAATCGCGATCTCGTGCCCCTTGACTTGAAGCATGCTGAGAAGCGTGGGGGTGAATCCTGACTGCACACGAAGCTGGTCGCCCACTCCCCATGGGTGGGCCGTGGAGGAAAACGCCGTACTGACCCAGCGTGGCCGGCTGATTGCCTCTTGGACGCTGTGGCCGAACTCCACCACACCCAGGAACTGCTGCAACTGGCCCTGGGGTTGCGTGTCCATCCCAGTGTTGGCTCCCAGCACATGAAGACGTCCATTTCGCAACCCGAGGTAGGGGCACGAGGTGTGGCGCACCTTGTATCCCGGCGTCAGCTCGTTGGCGTTCCCCTCCTCCACCGACAGCATGCGCATCCGGTTATTCATGTGAATACCCGTATCGCCGATGACAAGGAACTGGGCGCCGAGGCTCGTCGTTACACTCGCCGCGTTTCCACCCCGATCGATGATCTGGAACGTGGTCGTGTGGGACGAGACGGAGGCCCGAGCCACGCCGCTCTCGATCGGCCATGCCATGGCGTTATTGACATCGATTCGCTGGCGTTGCCGGGCGGCGTACTCATCCGAGAGTAGCTCCTCGAGAGGGATCTCGACCCGGGCGGGATCGCCGATGTGCTCGTACCGATCTGCAAATGCAAGCTCCATGGCCTCGATCTGCGTATGCACCGCATCGGGATCATCGACATCGTATTGAGAGAGGCCCATCTTTTTCAAAATATTCAGACCAATGAGCATGGTGATGCCCTGGCTGTTGGGTGAATCCTGGAAGACGGTAATGTCGCCATACTGGATCGATACGAGAGGAACGATCTCCGAGGCAAACACGTTGAAATCCTCAATAGTCAGGTAGCCGTCATTTTCATCGGAATAGACACCAAGTGCCTCGGCGAGCGGACCGCGATAGTCATAGTCGCGGGCAGCCTGGACTGCGCAGGCCGAGATTCCGCCAATTCCTCGTTGTAGGCGATCACCAGGGACTGAAACGTATCTGCCAGCTTAGGCATAAAGATAGTGTCACCTTCGGCGGGAAGCACACCCTCCCGAGCATAGGCCCGCTGCGAATCAGGAACGGAGAAAGTCTGGTTTTCAAGATCCGAGAGCCAGAGCACCAACTCGGCGCTGACAGGATAACCGTTTCGCGCCAAGGAAATCGCAGGTTCCAGTACCTGACCAAGATCGAGCCGCCCGTATCTCTCCAGCCACAGCATCCATCCATCCCAGGCACCGCGGACATTTGACTGGTGAATTCCAGGACTCGCGGCACGCGCCTCATAGTCCTCCCGCGTGGCCTTGGAGCCAGTCGGTCCTACCCCATCGAGACTCGTGACTTCACCGTTGGCGGCATCGTAATAGAGGACCCAAGTACCACCGCCCAGGACACTCGAGAACCATCCCTCGACAACGGTGAGCGCCCCGCGACGGCGAGAGACGCATCGGCAGCCGAACCTCCCTGGGCCAACATGGCCAGACCCGCCTCGGCAGCCACCTCATGGGCCGAGACAACCGCCTATACATGGGCTCCAGTGCCTTGCGCCTTGACACTGAATCCGTGAGGCCTGTCCGCCGCGGCAACACCTGCCCCAACCATCGACACGGCCATCGCGCCTTTAACAAGACGACATCGATCCTGTCGTTCCGCGAGCCGATTCTTCCTTGTCATCGCTCTGGTCCTTCCGTCGGGACGCTCTTTCCGTGACGCCAGGATTGACGAGTTGTGCGGGGACAAACGGTCAAGAGGGGCTTGGCATGGGTAATCCGGAATGCCGATCCAGCGAACCGATGCGCCAAGCAAACGTAGCTCACTCACTCATCATATGTGGCAGCGATCATTCCTGGTTTTCCTTCGCTTCATCTCGCCCCTTCGGCACTCCTTCCCAATTCACCCAAAGGGGCGACAATGTCCAGGACTTGGCGTGCATTCAGGCACACAGGGGAAGAACCAGGACGAGCAATGGAGTGCATGGATCAATGAACGACTCGCGGGATGTAATCGTTATCGGCGGCGGCATTAGCGGCACCTCGGCAGCCTATGAGCTTGCAAGGCGCGGCACCCCGGTGATGCTGCTGGAGCGCGGTGATCTGCACAGCATGGCATCAGGCTGGTCGCTGGCAGGGGTCCGACAGTCCGGCCGCCATCCGGCGGAGCTCCCGCTTGCGCAGGCAGCAGTGCGTCGCTGGGAGCATCTGGCTGAAGAACTCGAAAGCGATGTTGAATACCGACAGGATGGGAATCTGCGCCTCGCGGTCACGATCGGGGATCTTCCCACCATCCGCCGTGTCGTGGATGAAGGGAATGCCTCCGGCATCGTGATGGAGTACATCGATGGGAGCGACGCCGTGCGGGAGCTGGCTCCCGCCATCACACCGACTGTCGCTGGTGCATCGTTTTGCCCCACGGATGGCCACGCCAACAATTGCCTCACTGTCCAGGCCCTCGCGCGTGCTGCACAGCGTCACGGCGCGGAGATCCGGACCGGCATCGAAGTGACGTCACTGCGTGTGGATGGCGACCGGATCACCGGTGTCGAGACGGCAGATGGTGCGATTTCCGCCGGCACCGTAGTCCTTGCAGCAGGGATCTACACCCCACGCCTGCTCGCGCCACTAAATCTGGATCTCCCCCTCGATATCGTGCTCTGCCCGGTGGTACAAACCGATGTGATGGAGCCAATGCTCAAGCCAGTCCTTGGCGTCTCCGACGGCAGTTTCGCCGGCCGGCAGGAGGCGTCCGGTCGATTCCGCCTGACCGGTGAGAGCCATCCATGGCGGGAGGCCCGGCACACAAGGGCCAACACCACGCCATCAATGGGTCAGGTCCAGGCCATGATCGCCGGTGCGCTCGATGTCCTCCCCGTGCTCGCCGATATGCGAATCAACCGCATCTGGGGCGGTTTGATCGACCGGACGCCGGATGTCATTCCTGTCATTGAGAAAATCCCCCACTACGACGGCCTCGTTGTGGCGGCGGGCTTCAGCGGTCACGGCTTCTGCCTCGGGCCCGTCACCGGCGAGATCCTTGCCGATCTCGCAATCACTGGCACGACGCACCATCCGATTGATGCGTTCACATTGGCGAGATTCGCCGCCGGGGTGGCACGCAAAGAGCTCCAGCTGCACGGGTAAGCTATCACGGCAGGCATGCCGAACTTTGCCCCGAAACCTCACCGGGTCTGTGATATCTTCGGCGGGGACCAGTTAAAGGGCCCTCAAGGAGCATCATGGACACACATCGCACGGCCGGATCTAAAGACGACGGGAACGCACAGATGACAGCCCTGCGCTGGATCTCTGTGATTATCAGTGCGCTCATCGTGATCACGGCGCTCGTCATCGGGCAGGGGTTTTTCGATGGCGCGCCAGGCATGATCACTGGCCACGGTCATCTCGGGAACCTGATCTTCACGCTCGCCGCCGTGCAACTTGCGATCGCCTTTCCCGGATACCAGAGGGGCACAATTGGCCGGAATCACCTTTTGCTGCACGGCTTTCTGATTGTCCTGCTCTTCGCGCAGATCGGCCTCGGCTATTCCGGCAGTCGCTCAGGTGCGTCCGGTGCCCTCGTGTGGCACTTGCCGGTCGGAGTTCTCGCCATGGGCGTGAGCACCGTTAACTCGGTGCTCTTTTGGGTCCGGCCGGGCACCTCCAACGCCACCTGACCGAGGGCATACCACTAGCAGAATTTCCGGTTATCCATACTGCCGGTAACGTCTCACCGCCGTACACTCTTAAATATGGTGAGGCGTTGCTGTTTTCCTGAAGATCACTTCGTCTTGCCCACTCGTTCTCATACGGAGGAGTAATTATGCGGGCAAAGTACTCGGGAGGCAGAGGTATGGACCAAATCTCCCTCGATCGCATCGTCCAGCGGGCAATCCACGTGTCGACGCTCAAGACGCGCACCTACTCCGAGATCGCCCGGGATCCCAACGCGTTGGTCGAAGCTGCTATCGTCGTTGTGGCGGTCGCCATCTCGACTGGCATCGGTGCTGTCAACTATGGAGCAGGTGGTTCGGTCTCGGGCATCATCCTCTCCCTACTGGGTTGGGTGATCTCCTCGGCGATTATCTATGCGGTAGCGACGCGCGTCACCGGCACCCCGACGACAAGCGGAAGTGTCGAGAGCCTGCTCCGCACCCTTGGATATGCGAGCGCGCCGAATGTCCTCTCGTTCCTCGGCTTTATCTGGATATTTGGTGGCCTGATCCTCTTCCTGCTCAGTATCTGGACGTTGGTCACGACCGTCTTCGCGATCCGCGCGGCACTCAACATGAGCCTTACCCGCTCGATTCTTACCGGCTTCTTGGCCCTGCTCGCCGCCGCCATTGTGCGGATCCTGCTCAGCTGGATCCTCGGCGTGGACATCTACTTCCCGATCTAGAGCAATCACAAGAGCACGCTGCCGCCGTGCACACACTTCCGGAGGTCTCCCCGGGCTGACACGGCGAGCATTCGATCCCTGGGAAACACGGGCGCTGGACTACTCCGGCGCCCGTGTTTTTCATCGCTCAGCCGCTACACTGGCATGATAGATACTTATCGCCCGATGCGGGAGGACTCATGTCCATTACCACCGATTTCGATATCCGTCTCGTTGGGCCAGAGGATCCCGCCTACATCACGATGGCTCTCTACGCCTTCAGTGAATCTCCCAGCACGCTTGACGACGACAACAAGGATTATCACAAGTACCTGTCGCGAGCCCGGATCTTCATGTCCTACGACGGCGCTGCTGCCGTCGCGAAGGTGGGGACCCACCCAATGACCATCAATGTCCGGGGCAGCGTTCTGCCCATGGGCGGGGTCGGCGGCGTCGCCTCCATGCCTGCTGGTCGCCGGGGTGGGCATGTACGCGCCCTGATGACACGCGCCTTCGAGCAGATGCGGGAGGACGGCCTACCAGTCTCTACCCTCTATCCCTTTCGTGAATCGTTCTACGAGCGTCTTGGGTACGCCTCTTTTCCGGCTCCCAAGTTCGTGACGCTCAATCCGACGGACCTGGTGCCCCTACTTCGGACAGCAAGGACTGCGTCGGCTGAGCATATGATGATCGCCGATGGTTTCGACCAGTGGGTGGAATTTCTTCAGATCTACCAGGAAGAACATCATGGTTTTGCGTTGCAGAACGCCACGCGCATGGTCTCCATTCGCGATGAGAACAAGCGGTGGCTTACGCTCGTCCGCGAGGGCAGTGAGATCACCGGCGCGATGACCTACAACATCACCGGTCATGGACACGGTCACACCATGAAGGTACGCACCTTCTTCGCTCGCACGATTGCGGCCCGCTACCAACTTCTGGAGTGGATCGGCCGGCACGCCGATCAGGTCGAAAAGGCCCGCATCCGCGTTAGCCCAGAAGAGACTCCTGAGCTCTGGTATCGCGACCTGAACGATGCGATCCAGACCGACGGCGAGGATTCCTGGGGCCCGCCGATGGGCAGGCTCGTCTCGCTGGACGGGATCTCGAGCATCAGTGCAGGCGACGGCGAGGTGGCGGTCGAGATCGCGGACGAGCAGTGCCCGTGGAACACAGGCGTGTGGACATTGCGGGGCTCGGGGGGAACGCTGCAGGTTGAGCAAGGGGATGTGCCCTTGGCCACGCTCACTATTCAGGGCCTATCGGCACTGATCTTCAACGGCATCGATCCCGACATCCTTCCCTTCCGTGGATGGGGAAACCTCGACGCAGAAGCATCGGCACAACTGCGATCCCTCTTCCCGCCTGCCGCGCCCTTCCTTTACGAAGAGTTCTAGCCCGATATTGGATTGTTGTGACAGGGGCAGGTCGCCGTCAGTAAGCAGGAGGACATTGTGGCCAGCCAACGTACCGCCCGCATTTTCGTCTCTAACCGCAAGTCCTCCTTTACAGTCGGCTGCTCCCGGAGTTCAGGGTCCAAGGACGGTCAATTACCCTAGATGTGTACGAGGGTTTCGCGTGCCCGGCGTTGATATGGCCCTGCGGGCCATCGGGCCGACATCCCTTCGAAGGGGGCGCATTCGCTCGATGCCGTCGGCATCGCCAATGAGGTATACGGCCCGTACAACTACGGGGCGCACGGCCAGTACCGCGGGAGACCCGATCAGACAGACGTCATCCTGCCGAAACTTATGTGGACAAGGCTGCCAAGGCTGCCAAGTTTCACCCTATAGGGACAGTGGCAGCCTACCAGTAATTTGCGATGAGCTTGATACTCCAAGTCCGCCAGGTAGAGAGCGCCCTGTCAGGAGGACATTGCTGCGTTCGCGGTCGTGAACCGCCAGCATGCACCGCAAGTCCTCGGGTGAGCCCATGGGCGAAAAGCGGCAGCGACCCCTTCGCTACAGAGATGCAACCTCTCTGAAAACAGCTCTACAGGGGTGACCACCAACCTGCTGCCTGGGAGAGAGACCCGATCGATGGAAAAGCTCTTTCCATCCGGACATCTTTCAGGAATCGACCCAAGCAAAACGGGCGTAGTCTCGGACCTGCTATGCGAGCTCGTGACGGCAGGTAGCTCCGGTATGGGTGTGGCTCAGGTGGGAGAAGACCGGATGGGGCGGATGTAAAACGCTGTGACAGAATGCATTGTCACGGCAACAGCGCGTTGATGAGGCTTTCGGCCAACCATTCCTCATACTGTTCCGGGGTCCATCCTCGCTCGTCTCGCAGCATCCTGTGGACATCTGCGCTGGTCAGCGTCCACAGGACATCGGCCGCTTCAGTCTCGGTCAGCCCGGGCTTCAGGGGCCCCTTGTCGGTAATCCACCCCACTACGCTCGCCATGTTCTGCCGACGCTGTTCCTGCAATTCTGTGTAAGCGGCATGGATCTCAACCTCCGACGCGGCGGCGATGCGCATCACATCGAACATCGGACCCGCGCGATCGAGAACCTCACGGATGCCATGAGCCATCATCCGCAATTGGAGGCGCTGATCCGTCTCCTCGCGCATCCGTTGCGGGTCGGCTCGCTCCAACATGCCAATCCGCTGATCGTCCCCGCCAATCGTCTCGCCCATGACCGCCGCCAGAATCGCCCGCTTGGTCCCGAAGGTGACGTAGACCGTCTGCGTGGCGACACCTGCCTCTCGCGCTATACCAGCCATCGTGGTTGGTACGTATCCATGTTTCAGGAACAGACTCTTTGCTGCAGCGAGGATGCACGAACGAGTTTTCTGCGCCCGCTCGTCACGCATCCGCGAGTCGTACCGCCGACGGCTATTGACATCCTCTCCTTTTCGATATAGTGTGTCATCATTCATTGTATTCATACTCTAATGAAATGGGGATCGCATGTCCAACAAATACGACTCTGCCGACCTCGCTATGCAGCACATGAACCTCCTCCGTAGGATCATCGAGAAAGGATTCACAAACCAGCAATTCGACGTCTTCGACCAGATCATCTCTCCGGAGATCCTAGAGCATCAACCCGGCTTGGGAGTGGGACCTCAGGGTGTCAAGGGCGCCGTTGCCTATCTCCACTCAGTCTTCCCCGATTTCACACTGACGATCGAGGATATAACGTACGACGGCGAGAAGGTATGGGCTCGGCTTCGAGCACGCGGGACCCAGCGAGGTCCGCATATGAGCATGCCGTCCACAGGCAAGCCTATCGACGTCACGGTCTTCGACATCTGTCGGTTCGAGGATGGAAAGATGGTCGAACACTGGGGTGTCCCGGACCGGTTCGCCATCATGGAGCAACTCGGTATGCTGCCGGTGCCCGGGCCTCCCCAGACTGCATAGCGCCGGAGCGGCCACTGGATGACACACAGGGAACCCCCGGCAAAAGTGCCGGGGGTTCGTTGCATCTCTGATGATCTCTGCACGAGGGACTAGCCTTCCAGAAGCAAAGTCTCGGGATCCTCGACGAGTTGCTTGATCTTGACCAGGAACTGGACGGCACCACTGCCGTCGACGACCCGGTGATCGTACGACAGGGCGATGTACATCATCGGACGGACGACAACTTCGCCGTCGACGGCAACCGGCCGCTGCTGGATGGTGTGCATGCCGAGAATGCCGACTTGTGGGGTATTGAGAATCGGTGTGGAGAGGAGCGAGCCGAAAACGCCACCGTTGGTGATCGTGAACGTGCCGCCCGAGAGCTCTGGCAACGTCAATTTACCATCTCGCGCCTTCGTCGCCAGCTCGCGAATCTCCTTCTCGATACCGGCGAAGCTCTTGCGGTCCGCATCGCGAACCACCGGCACAACCAGGCCTTCCTCGGCACCAACGGCGATCCCGATGTCGTAGTACTTCTTGAGGACCAACTCGGTGCCCTGGAGCTCGGAGTTGACCTCAGGGAATGCCTTCAGCGCACCGACCACGGCCTTCGTGAAGAAGGACATGAACCCAAGGTTGACGCCGTGCGCCTCCTTGAAGGCATCCTTGCGGCGACTGCGGAGCTCCATAACTGCCGACATATCGACCTCGTTGAATGTCGTCAGCATTGCCGCGGTTTGCTGGGCCTCGACGAGGCGGGTCGCGATCGTCTGGCGACGGCGACTGAGACGCACGCGCTCTTCGCGATCCGGCTGCGCCGTCGCCGCTGGAGCAGGCGCGGCAGAGGGCTGTGTAGCGGGAGCCTGTGGTGGGGCGGCCTTCTGCGGCTCAACATCCGGAGCCGGGGTCGGGTGTGCGCTCTTCGCCTGCAGTCTGGCGAGGTGGCCCATCAGGTCATCACGGGTGATGCGGCCGTTGGGACCAGTTCCATCAACTTGCGCCAGATCGATGTTGTGCTCCTCGGCCATCCGGCGCACTGCGGGGGCAGCGCGACCCGCCGAAGAATCATCCCCCGACGGGGCAACTGTTGCTGGCTCAGTACCGGTCGGGTTGTCTTCCTTACTCTCGGCTCTCGACTCTGCGACGTTCGCGGCTACCGGAGCTTCAGCCCGTTTCACCTCCGCCGGCGTTTCTTCCTGTCCATTCGCGGATGCGGCAGCGGGAGCACCGTCAGAGTCCAGCGTCCCCAGAATCTCTCCAACGGTGACGACATCGCCCTCTTGCTTCTGGATTGCGCTCAGCACACCGTCCGACTCAGCGGTCACATCGAGATTGACCTTGTCGGTCTCCAGTTCAAGAATCGTCTCCCCCTGGCTGACGGAGTCGCCTTCACCCTTCAGCCATTGACCGACCACGGCGTCGACCAGAGACTCTCCC
>JAUJLY010000060.1 GCA_030447145.1 Thermomicrobiales bacterium | reverse complement strand
TATCACAAGGGTCTTTGGAACCTTTGTTCCAGGTTCGAATCCTGGTCCGCCAGCCGAAACGCAGCCGATGTTCCCCGTCGCATCGCACAACAGAAATGATGTTCCCCAAGTGACCAACGAAACCGCTCCTTCCGGTGTCGCTCCGCGCGTGGCAGTGGCGGTCCTCGCCGCTGGACACGGAAAGCGGATGCGGTCGCAGACTCCAAAGCATATTCATCCTGTTGGGGGTGTACCGCTGGTTGAGCGAATTATCCGCGTCGGTCTCTCCGTCCGGCCGGAGCGCCTGCTAACAGTTGTCAGCCCCGCCATGGCGGGAATGCCGGCGATGCTCGGCATGCTTGGGGAATTCGAGACCGTCGTCCAGGATCCGCCAAGGGGCACGGCGGATGCCGTGCGCATCGCCCTGTGCGAAGTGCCCGAGGTCGACTACCTCGTGTCATTGCTGGGCGATAACCCGCTTTTGAGTGCGGAGATAGTCCAAACACTGGTGGATGGGGCCATCGCATCAGATACCAGGATCACCCTCCTGACGTGTCTGTTACCGGACGCGCAGGCGTACGGCCGAATCAATCGAGACGAATTGGGCAGAGTGACAAGCATCGTCGAGGCGAAGAACGACCATCCTTCCCAGCGCATCGGTGAGGCGGAGATCAATAGCGGCATCATGGTTTTAGATGCCGCATGGGCGCGAGAGGCGTTGCAGCGGCTCCCTCTGGATCCGGTGACTGGTGAGTATCTACTTACTGACCTGGTTGAGGTGGCTGCGAGCGCACATGTCGAGGGAGAGCCGTGGCCAATCGCAACGGTCCAGGCCCCGGTGACTGTCTCCCTCGGTGTGAATAATCGCCTACAACAGGCAGAGGCCGACGCGGTGGTTCGGCAGCAGGTGCGTGAGCGTCTCATGCTCGCGGGTGTCTCAATGATCGGCGCTGACACAATCTTTATCGATGAGCAGGTGCAGGTCGGTATGGATACCGTGTTGCTGCCGGGCACGATCGTCATGGGATCGACAACGATTGGCCGCGGCTGCCGGATCGGACCAAATACCGTCCTGGATCATGCGACGATCGGCGACAATGTCATTATCCAGTCCTCAACGGTCGAGTATTCAACGATGGAAAGCGGCTCCGACGCCGGACCATACGCGCATGTTCGCGGTGGTTCGGTCATCGGCGAACATGTCCACGTCGGAAATTACGCTGAGCTCAAGAACACCACATTGTCTCGCGGCGTGAAAGTCGGGCACTTCTCGTATCTGGGGGATGCGACGGTCGGTGAGAGCGTCAACATAGGTGCTGGATCGGTGACGGCCAATTACGATGGCACCACAAAAAACCGAACGATCCTTGAGAGAGATGTATTCGTCGGGTCTGACACGGTTTTCGTGGCGCCGGTTACCATTGGTGAGGGGTCGAAGACCGGCGCGGGCAGCGTGGTGAATCGCGACGTTCCGCCGAACACGACGGTCGTCGGCGTGCCCGCGCGTCAAATCGCCAAGCGGTCGGCCCAGCAGACCAATGACCAGGAGCAGGACTCCGGCCAGACGCACAAGGGGTAGCATGGACGGTCGTCTTCAGGTCTTCGCAGGGAACGCTCATCCAGCACTCGCAAAAGCGATCTGCGAGGAACTCGAAGTCGATCCTGGCCGTGCCATTGTGACCCAATGGAAGAATGGTGAAACGCGGGTCAAGCTCGAGGAAAATGTCCGGGGGTCGGACGTCTTTGTGGTCCAACCCACATCTTGCCCGGTCAATCATCACCTGATGGAACTGCTGCTGATGATCGACGCCCTGCGTCGAGCGTCGGCGACACGCATTACCGCGGTCATCCCGTATTACGGGTACGCCAAGCAGGAGAAAAAGACCTCCGAGCGCGAGCCAATCTCGGCCAAGCTGGTCGCGAACCTGCTGACCGTTGCAGGTGCGACCCGTGTGCTTGCTGTGGATATGCATTCGCCAGCTATCGAGGGATTCTTTGATATTCCTGTCGACCATTTACGAGCGACACCACTGCTGGCTCGTGCACTCCGGCACGATATTCAGGACAACATCGTCGTAGTGAGTCCGGACGCTGGGGGTGTTGTGCGTGCGGAGGATTTCCGGGAGCGGGCGAAGGGATCCCTGGCCATCATCTCTAAGCAGCATCCGGGCGCAGACAAGAACGAGACCCTGGAGATGGTGGGCGATGTTGACGGCAAGATTGCCGTAATCGTCGATGACATGGTCTCTACCGGTGGGACATTGGTGCAGGAGGCGAAGTTACTCAAGGAGCGTGGGGCCGCGAAGATTCATGTCTGCGCAACCCATGGCATTTTCGCAGACGACGCAATCCAGATGATCGAAGCATCGTCGATCGATGAGATCATCGTGACCGATACGATTCCCCTGCCTGAGCACGGTAAGGGCCGGGTGAAGGTCGTCAGCGTGGCACCGCTGCTGGCGGAAGCGATCATGCGTACCCATAAGGGCCTGAGCGTGAGTGCGCTCTTCACCTAGGTCAGGTGCGCGTTCATCTCTTGCCGGGCTGCTCCAGCGCAAGGCAACGTGGCAGGGTGCCGTGTGGTGGGCGCCGTTTATAATTTCAACTTTTGAGACATACCCGGCCAGAGCCGGAACAGGCACAGGGGTAAGTTTTCTTGAACGCCGACGATTGGCAACATCTGGTATTCGCGATTCTTGCGCTGCTGTTGGTGGCTGCTGCTGGAGTCGTTCTGACGATCGTTGGACAGGCGACAAACCAGCGACTCCTTCCAGAGTCCGCTGAACCCCTTCACAGGGGAAAGCGCTCAACTCGATCCCTGGTGAACCCGCGCAGGGCGACGGCGAGTGCGATGATCTTCGTACAGATCTTGGCGACGGTCATCGCGGGAAGTCAGATTACCCAGCTTGTTGACCAGTGGACGCACGATGATTTCAATTGGACGGCCATTTTGGTCGTTGCGATTGTCTACGTCGTCTTTGGGCAGTCGCTTCCCCGCGCGATTGTCGACAAGCAATTGACCGACGAGTTTCTGGGTCGTGCGCTCGGGGCCGGGCGCGCAGTCACTCAGTTGCTGGCACCGGTGTCATGGCTGGTCGAGGGACTTGCCAATCTCTTTAGAAGGGTCCTTCCGGGCAGGGACGTCGAAGTCGAACCGATTGGCACCGAGGATGAATTGGGACGGAGTCGATCATCTTCCGACGATGGTGTCATTGGCGAAAATGAGCGCCAAATGATCGACGGCATCTTGAGCCTGGAGGAGATGACGGTTCGGGACATCATGGTGCCGCGGCTCGACATTGTCGGACTGGAGCGAACCGTGAGTGCCCGCGAGTTGATCGAGACGATCACAAAGGCAGGTCATTCCCGTATTCCTGTCTACCGCGACACTATCGATAACGTGCTCGGCGTCCTCTATGTCAAGGATCTGTTGCCGTTTGTCATCGGGAATACCATCCGTATCCCACTGCTGGATCTGATCCGGCCGGCGTTTGTCGTGCCGGAGTCAAAGCGGCTCGGGGAGCTCTTCACGGAATTGAAACGCACCCGTATCCATCTCGCTGTGGTGGCCGACGAATATGGAGGGACGGCGGGTCTCGTTACGATTGAGGACATTCTTGAGGAGATCGTGGGCGAGATCCAGGATGAGTACGATACCGAGTCGCCGCTCTTCGAGCAGGGCGAGGCCGGATATATTGTCGCCGACGGGCGTCTTCCCATCGAGGATGTTGAGGATGCCCTCGGTGTCGAATTCGAGGAAGACGACGACTTCGGAACCCTCGGTGGCTTCGTTCACAAGCATCTCGGGCGATTACCCATCCAGGGCGACACGTTCGAAGCCGAGAACGTGCGGGTCGAGATCCTTGAGGTCGAGCGGCACCGGGTGCGCAAGATGCGCGTAACGCGGCTGGAAGTTGAAGAAAAAGAGCCCGCAGACGAGGTGCGGGAGCGCTCCGACCGCTGGCGACGGAGCGGTGGTAGCGATACCGCCGATGAGAATGCGACATCGGTGGAGGACAGGCTGTCCTGATGCTTGGGCGCCCGGTCATCCGGTTTGATGCGGTCGCCAGCACAATGGATGTGCTTGCCGATCTGGCGGCAATCGGCGCCCCTGAAGGCACGACCGTTGTTGCTGATTACCAGAGTGCCGGACGTGGGCGATCTGGCCGGCTGTGGACAGCACCGCCCGGAACGGCACTCCTGCATTCGATTCTCTTGCGACCGGAGCTGCCGATCCAGCGGTTGACCCCCCTCTCACTTCTCGTTGCCGATGCGATTGTGACCACGTTGCGGACTTGCTTCGGTGTCCAGGCTCAGATCAAGTGGCCGAACGATGTACTGATCGAAGGCCAAAAAGTCTCCGGCGTACTCACCCAGGTGAAGTCACAGGCCGGTCGGCAGGTCACTATCGTCGGTGTTGGAGTGAATGCGAATATCCTGGCGGCCGACCTCCCGCCGAACGCGACCAGTCTCTTGGTGGAGCGGGGCGGGCCGATCGATCGCAATGCGTTGATGTGGCGCTGTTTGGATGAGCTGGAAGGCCGATATCAGGACTTGCTGGCGGGTCGTATCGAGCAACGCTGGCGAACCGTCAGGGATGCCTTGGCCATGCTTGGTGATCCAGTGACGGTTCAGGAGCAGCAGGCGGAAATTCATGGCATCCTGCATGGCATTGACGACGAGGGGGCCCTGCTGCTCCTCCAGGGCGGCGTTGTCCGCCGCGTCGTCGCGGGCGATTTGACTCGGGGACCGAGACCCGATGGACCTCCGCATGCAGCAGCGGCAGCATCCCTACCCCGTATACTTCCACGCGGTTAGTGCTGATTCCCTAAGGGGTTTAACAAGGGTGGTTGTTGCAGAATGATTTTCGAGCTTTCTGAGGATCAGGTACAGGTACGCGACATGGTCCGTGAGTTCGCGGAGCGTGAGGCCGCGCCACACGTCCGGGAGTGGGATGCGAAACAGAACTACAGCCGGGATATCATTGACAAGATGGGGGAAGCGGGAATCCTGGGGCTGCCGATTCCCGAGGAGTACGGAGGACTCGGGCTGGATTACGTCGGCCTGGCCCTGGCCTGCGAAGAGTTTGAGTACGTGGATACATCGTTGCGAGTCGTACTGAGCGTGCATGTTGGGCTTAACAGCCTGACGTTGCTGCAGTGGGCAAGCGAAGAGCAGAAGCAGCGATTTCTGGTTCCGCAAGCGGCAGGGGAGAAGATCGCGACCTTCGGGCTCACGGAACCCGGAGCGGGGTCCGATGCCGGTGCTATCGAGACGACGGCGACCAAAGATGGCGATGATTACATCCTCAACGGTTCCAAGATGTGGATCTCGCTTTCTGACATCGCAGACAATTTCCTCGTTTTTGCGAGCCTGGACCGTTCACAGAAGCACAAGAGCCTGGTTGCGTTCGTGGTAGAGCGGGGCATGGAGGGATTCACCACCGGCACCATCAAGGGCAAGCTCGGTGTGCGGGCAGGCAACACCGGTGAGATGGCTTTTGACAACGTGCGGGTTCCCGGCGCCAACCGTATCGGTGAAGAAGGCGAAGGCTTCAAGATAGCCATGAGTGCGATTGATCAGGGACGGTTCACGGTTGGGGCGGGGGCTGTTGGCCTTACGCGGGCATCATTGGATGCAAGCATCAGGTATGCGAATGACCGCCAAACATTTGGAGTGCCGATTGGCAAGCATCAGCTCGTCCAGCAGATGATCGCGAAGATGGTCGCCGGGTACGAGGCGTCACAGTTGCTCGTCTATAAGGCCGCAGAGCTCAAGAACCGCGGCATTCGCAACACCCGGGAGACATCGCTCGCGAAGTGGTATGCCACTGAGGCAGCGCTGCAGGCAGCCGATGACGCAGTACAGATCCACGGGTCCTACGGTTTCGCCAACGATTACCCAGTCGAGCGATACCTCCGCAACGCACGCGGATCGACGATTTACGAGGGCACGAGCCAGATCCACCAGATCCTGCAGGCGGAATACGCCTTGGGCTACCGGATCGACAAGCCGCTGAGCCGTCCGCAGCCGCCGGCGGTTGGCTTCGAGGACGAGGTGTAATCGCCCCTTATTTGGCGCGAATCCGACGTTAAGTCAGGCCGGGCACATGAGTGTCCGGCCCGTTTCTTGGCGCAATGACCGATAATGGAATGAGCAGATATTGGCGTGTGCGAGGAGCAACGAGTGGGAAGATCGGTCATTCTTGGCGGGGCGCGAACCCCGTTTGGAAAACTCAATGGAGCTTTGGCGCCCCTGACCGCTGTCGAGCTTGGCAAGGTGGCTGCTCGAGCAGCAATCGATCGCTCCGGGATCGAAGATGATGCTATCAACCACGTCATCATGGGGCAGGTTCTTCAGGGAGGTGCAGGCCAGAACCCTGCTCGCCAGGTTGGATTGGGGCTGGGGCTCGGCCGAACAGTAACCGCGGAGACTATCAACCGTGTTTGCGGTTCGGGATTGCGGTCGGTCGCGCTGGCCGACATGCAGATACGCCTGGGGGAAAGCGCGGTTGTGCTTGCGGGCGGCATGGAAAGCATGTCAAACGCGCCATACCTGCTGCGGGGCGCACGGGCCGGCTACCGCATGGGCGACGGCGAGCTTGTGGACATGATGATGCACGACGGGCTGAAGTGTGCGATTGAAGGCTGTTCCATGGGCTTCCATGGTGGCCGTGTCTCTGACGAGGAGCAAATCTCCCGGGAGGAGCAGGACGCGTGGGCGCTCCGGTCTCATCAGCGGGCGCTTGCCGCGATTGACGATGGCCGGATGGCAGAGGAGATTGTTCCGGTCGAGGTGGCCCAAAAGAAAGGGACAACCATCGTCGATACCGACGAATCGCCTCGGCGGGAGTCGAGCGCCGAGGCACTGGCGAAGCTCAAGCCTGCGTTCCAAAAGGACGGCACTGTCACGGCGGGAAACGCGCCCGGTATAAACGACGGCGCTGGAGCAGTTGTCGTTGCAGATGAGACTTGGGCCAGGGAGCGGGGACTCACGCCGAGAGCGACAATCCTCGCCGCCGGGCAATCCGCGTGGGATGCGCCGTATCTGGCCTACACGCCTGAAATGGCGATTCGAAATGCCCTCAAGAAAACTGAGCTCACTCTGGAGGATATCGACCTCTTCGAGATCAACGAGGCATTCGCCAGCGTTGCAATCATTGCCAGTAAGCGTCTTGGCATCGATCCAGACAGACTGAACGTCACCGGCGGCGCAGTCGCCCTCGGTCACCCCATCGGCGCGAGCGGGACACGTGTCGTCATTACTGTGATCAACGAGCTCACACGTCGCGGCGGCGGTCTTGGCGCGGTCGCCATTTGCTCCGGTGGAGGGCAGGGCGACGCCATGATCCTGAAGGTGGAGGCGTGAAGGATAGGCGCGCCGAGTTCTCGGCGAGATTTCCTGGAGCGATCGTCCTGCCATTCGAAGACGCGTGGCCAACCATTGCCGACGATGCCTTCGTCGCGCCCGGCGCTGTGCTGATAGGGAGCGTGACCGTCGGTTCCGAGTCCAGTGTCTGGTTCAACACGACTATCCGCGGAGATATCGCGCCGGTCACAATCGGAGCCCGAACAAGTGTTCAGGACAGTACCGTCGTACACGTCAACATGGATGCCGCAACGACTATCGGGGATGACGTCACAATCGGTCACAGTGCCCTCGTGCATGGAACGACGATTCACGACGGGGCATTGATCGGGATGGGGTCGCTTGTCCTCTCCTATTCGGTGATCGGCCGGAACGCGGTTGTCGCCGCGGGCGCGCTCATTCCCGAGAGGTTCTATGTCCCGGATGATGCGGTCATGGTCGGCGTTCCCGCGAAGCAACGTGACGCTCTGGGCGACGAGCAAGCTGAGCGACTCGGTGGTATCTCTGGCCGGTATGTCCGGGTGAGTCGCTCCTATCGCGAGACCGTGATGTGGCTCGCGCGCGGGGAAGAGGAGGAGCCTGAAAATGAGCATTGACACCAATATGAGCCAGCAGATTGCTACTATCACCATCAATAACCCCGACCGGTTGAATGCCCTTGATGCCAATCACCTCGAGGGGCTGCTGGAAGCCTTCCGGGCCACTGCCGGTGATGCCAGCGTACGGGCGATTATCCTCACCGGCGCTGGCGAAACGGCGTTTGTGGCAGGCGCCGACATCAAGGAAATGTCGACGATGTCACCGGAGGAAGCGATGCGCTTCGGAAGGCTGGGTCACGCGGTGGGATCGGCAATCGAGCGAACTCCGCAGCCGGTGATCGCGGCCATCAATGGCTTTGCCCTTGGCGGCGGTTGCGAGCTGGCCCTGGCCTGTGACATCCGGATTTGCTCGACAAACGCAGTTTTTGCGCAGCCCGAAGTCGGTTTGGGGATCCCCCCAGGATGGGGCGGTACGCAGCGGTTGCCGCGCACCGTCGGCAAGGGTATCGCGTCGGATCTCATCTTCACGGGGCGCCGTATCAGGGCCGACGAGGCGCTGAGGATCGGTCTTGTAAACGCGGTGCATGAGCAGGACAGTTTAATGGAGCACGCAAGCGTGATGGCCCGGGAGATCGCCGGGAACAGTCCAGCGGCGGTTCGGCTCTCGAAACGGCTGATTGCCCGTTCCCAGGATGCACATCCCAGTTCCGGGCTTGCCGAGGAGGCTCATGGCTTTGCCGAGGCCTTCGGGATGCACGACCAACAGGAGGGCATGAGCGCATTCTTTGAGAAGCGCAAGCCGGTGTTTGAGAACGAACCCCATCTTGAATTAGAGGGAGACGCATGAAGATCGCGGTCCTCGTCAAGCAGGTCGTCGATGTCGGATCTGTACGTATCGAGAGCGCGACCGGTGAGCCGAAAATTGGCGGTTCCCCGGTCATGAATACTTCAGATGCACACGCCGTTTCCGAAGCGATTGACCTAAGGGAAACGACCTCCGGTGAGGTCGTCTCCCTCAGTGTCGGACCACGGAGCGCGCGCGAGGAGCTTATCGAGGCGCTTGCAACCGGTGTGGACAGCGCGATTCACGTTGTTTGCGAGGAGCTGGAAAGGTCGGATTCCCTGTCGACCGCGCGGGCAATCGCGGAAGCGGTCCGTGAGGAAGGGTTTGATGTTCTCTTCTCCGGCCAAAAGGCGGACGATTTCGGGACGGGTCAGGTTAATCTCCAGCTAGCGGAAATGCTGGGAATTCGCCATCTCTCCAACGTGACTACCATAATGGCTCACGCAGATTCCATTCATGTCACGCGCGATGCGGACGGCTTCCCGGAAGAGTTCGACGTCCAGACGCCGGTCCTGCTGATCCTGGCACCGCGTGACGATGCGCCAAAGCGGCATTCCTCCTTGAGGGGAATGATGCAGGCGAAGAGGAAGCCGGTACGCGAGGTAGAGCCAACGGTTCCTATGAACAGTGCGCTCACATGGACAGAGCCGATGGCACAGCGCGTAAGTGCCGACAGGGTTCTTCTCGAAGGTGAACCCGTCGACGAGGCCGCCGCGAAGCTGGCCTCTTGGCTGCGCGAACATCGACTCGTCAGGTAGTTGCGGGAGGACCCAGGGAAATGGCTCCAGGAAATCGGGTTTTGGTTCTGGCGGAAGTCATGGGAGGGGTGATTATTCCGCACTCGCATGAGATGTTCGCTGCTGGCATGGCGATCGCCGAGGGTCTCCAGGTGCCTCTTGTCCTTGGGCTGGTTGGAACGGATCAAGACGAGGCGCTGGCGAATATCGGGACTCTCGACGGGTCGATCGAGACCGTGACCGCGGTTGTCGATGAGGGCGAGATGCTCCCGTACGAGGCATGGGTTGATGCCACAAGCGAATTGGTACGGAGCGTGGACCCACATATCGTCCTCGCTTCGGGAACCTCATTTGGCAACGATTATGCTCCTCGCATGGCGGCCCGGCTTGGATTGCCCATGGCATCATGGGTCACCTCCGTCACCGTCGACGATCAGGGTCTGGTCGTCACGCGGGACGTTCTGGGTGGGCGCGCGGAAACCGCGATCCGGTGTAACAGCGGGACTCCCTTTGTCATTTCACTGGAGCCGGGGACGATCGATCCCTCACCGATAGGTGACATAGCTGCTATCTCGCTTTCGGACGTCTTTGCCGAATTGGCTCCGACGTCTCCCGGTTCTCAATCGACAGCACATCGCAAGCGATTAATGGGTGCAGATCGGATCGTTTCGGGGGGGCGCGGCATGCGGTCTGAGGAGGGCGTCGCGCTGATTGAAGAGCTCGCCGATGTGCTCGATGCGGCCGTTGGCTCATCGGGTGCCGCAGTGCTCATGGGGCTGAGCCCCCATGAGACGCAGGTGGGATCGTCTGGCGAGGTTGTGAGACCAAAACTTTACCTGGCGGTAGGGCTGAGCGGCACCCCCCAACACACATTCGGCATGCGCGAGAGCCAGTTCATCGTGGCCATCAACAAGGATCCGAATGCGCCCATCTTTCAACTCGCAGATTTTGGTATTGTCGGTGATCTCTTTGAGATCGTACCCGCGCTGATCGAGGCGCTGAAGAAACCGGCATAGTTGAAATGCGCCATCCAGGCGACCGACCTTTCGTTGTTCTGCTTGGCGGATGCGGGCTCGGCGCGACTGCCTGAGCCTTGGCTCTGGCGCGCGGCGGTGGTCGTGGTGG
>JAUJLY010000393.1 GCA_030447145.1 Thermomicrobiales bacterium | reverse complement strand
TGGAGACCTATCCGACGATGCTGGCTCGGGTGCCCAATGCGGGGCATGATGCACTGGCGCAGTTCGAGAGGGCCGGCAAGTTGTTGGCCGTGATAACCCAAAATATCGACGGGTTGCATCAAAAAGCCGGAAATCAGCCGGAGCGCGTGATCGAGCTGCACGGATCCAGCCATCGCTTGCACTGCCTCAACTGTGGCGCGACATACGACGGTGTCACTATCCAGGCTCGGCTCGAGGCCGGTGAACGAGATCCACGGTGCGATGTCTGTGGTGGACCCCTGCGTACCTCCACAATCCTGTTTGGTGAATCGCTGCCGGTAGAGGCACTTCAGCTCGCGCATCGTGTATCGATGACGGCCGACCTGATGCTGGTAGTCGGGAGCTCCCTGGTAGTCAATCCGGCAGCGCGTCTGCCGCAGATCGCCAGGCAGCAGGGAGCCGGTCTGATTATCATCAATCGCACGCCGACGCCACTCGATGAGCAGGCCGATATCCGCGTAGCGGCCGAGGCCGGCCCAACCCTGCGCGAGCTTGCCCGCCGGGTGCTCGATCCGGTGTCTACGTCTGGGACAGGGAAATGAGGATCACCGACGTATGAATACGGTAGGTGAACCGGTGCCGATCAATATGATCAACGATCATCACTGTTTCGGATGCGGTCGGCTCAATCTTCACGGGCTGCACCTGATGTTCTATGCGAATGTCGATGGCAACGGCGTATGGGCGCCGTTCACGCCCACTGCGGCGTTTGAGGGTTACGGCGGCATCGTCCATGGTGGGATTGTCTGCACGATTTTGGATGAAGTCATGGCATGGTCGCTCTACCGGGAGCAGACATGGGCGGTGACCGGTCAACTCTCGACACGATTCCGCAAGCCGCTGGTGATGGGTGAGCCGGTCCTTGCTATCGGCAAGATCGTACGGGACCGCGGCCGGGTGATCGATATGCGCGGCGAGATTCGCCGGGCGTCCGATGATGCTGTCCTTGCCGAAGGCACGGCCACCTTTTTCCGCGTGCCGGAGGCGCAGGCAGCCGAATGGAACGAGCGATACCAGAGTGGGCCAGTGACGCCCGCAGCAGGTGACGAGGGGGAGTCATGAAGGTCTATCTTGGCGGGCCGATGTTTGTTGCCGCAGAGGTCCGATACAACTTGTGGCTCGCGGAGCAGTTGCGGTCGCGTGGCCATGACGTGTACTGCCCGAACGAAAGTGAGCCAATCAACGACAAGACGCGCACCGATATCACAGCCCGCGCAATCTACGATGCGGACATCGAGGCGCTTGAGGCGTGTAACGTATACATCTGCCAGGTGAGTGAGGATTCCGGCACCAACTGGGAGGCCGGCTATATGGACTGCCTGAGCCGCCATGTTGACCCTGAGCGGTATCGCGGAGTGATTGGGTTGGCGACGGATATCCGGCTGCAGCAAAAGCCCGTACCGGAGCGCTCAGGCATCGAGAACCAGGCCTTCTACGTTAACTCATTCATCGTGGGAGGAATGCAGGCGTCGCTTGGGGTGGTCTATGACGAGGAGTCGCTCTTCTCACGACTCGGGGAGATCGGGGCACACCGGGACTGAACCAGCGAGGCAGTTGTTGGTTACAGCCTGAACCTTCACGGGGGCGGCCATGCCGGCGTTACTGTTCGTCCCTGGGCCAAGTACCGGTGGCGGCGTTCGTTGCAGATTGCGGCTCGTCGTTTGGCGTCTCACTTTCGCCGCCCAATGCCTCCACGGTGTGTTGCTGTGCGGTTGCTACAAGTAGATTGAGGCTGCGCAGAAGATCCCCAATGCTTGAATCATCGAGCAGGAAGAGCGCCAGCTCCGTCTCGGCCTCCGTGAAGGAGATGAGATCGGAGACATCGTCAGTTTGACTGCTGCTGGCAGAACGGATAGCGTTGAGCCATGTCCGTGCCTCATCGTTCGCACTTTGGAGGAGTTTCAGGAGATCCTCCGCCGCCTCACTGCGAATGCGATCGGTGTCACCGGTTACCGGCAAATCCTCCGGTTCGGGCTCAAGCGCCTCTTCCCTGGTCCTCCCCGTCAGCGCCCGGTAGGTCCCCGGTGTTGTTGCCAGGATGAATCCGTGCGTCTCCGTCTCCGCATGAGCCACGGCGCGCGGTCCGGGCGTGTTCCGGGAGGCTGCCGTCTGGAGCGTCTCCAATCCGGCGTCGAAGAGCTCTTTGCCCGTCCGGCCATCTCCGCCGCGTGTATCAAGCACGTAGGTATAGACCAGGAACGCGGCGGGGCCGACGCTCGATTCAAGCTGGATCGTGAAGATTGCGGCATTCTGGTCCCGCTTGATGGCGGAGAGATCGTCCGCGAGCGTCGATGGGTCATCGTCCAGGTCAAGGACCTGATTCAGGAACGCCGCGGAGGCGAGCGCGAGCTCGTTCGGCCGGTCGTCCTGGCGCGCAGATTGAACGGACGTTTCGTCGGTCATCTGGATATCCTGAGGGAAGCCCGGAGCGCGAGGCTGCGCTGCCGGTGGAAAATGGCACCGTCTACTATGGCCGAGCATACCAGTTCCTTCAGGTTCCCGCCTCGCACGACGATGAAAGGACATTGAAGATGACACACGGGAAAAGCAGTATGGCCGCGGGCGTTGAATGGCTGGATGACGCGCTGGTGGAGAAGCTTCTGTCGGTAGCCCGAGAGTTCGCCGGGAATGCGTATGTGCCCTATTCGTCGTTTCCGGTGGGGGCCGCAGTGCTTACCGAGGATGGTTCCATCATCGGGGGCGTGAACATTGAGAACGCCAGCTATGGCCTCACCGTGTGCGGTGAGCGGGTCGCGATCTTCACGGCTGCGGCAACAGGTCATCGAACGCTGCAGGCCGTGGCTGTGTCTGCTCCAAAGGCGTCGGGAACGACACCATGCGGTGCGTGCCGCCAGGTCATGAACGAGTTCAAGCAGCTTTAAGGATACATGATCGTGATGCTAGACAGCAACGA
>JAUJLY010000059.1 GCA_030447145.1 Thermomicrobiales bacterium | reverse complement strand
TAGTCGAGAATCCGCATCACTTGCCTGGGATCCGCGCTCATGTGAACACCACCTCCCCATCAGCCCGCCGCAGCGGCGTGACGTTCCGCGGCTTCATTCCTTCGTCCCCAATATCGTTCCGGGAATCATCAGGAACGTCCTCACGAGGTCGCATACCGTGATAGCGACGGGGCTGTCCCTTTCGGGCCGTCTCGGAATCCATGACAAACGGCCGCGGCTTCTCACGAGTCATTCGGGAAAGTTCGTTCTGCACCGTCTTGAGCTTTGCTCCAGCCAGGCGATCGGCCAGCCCCTTGGCGTCAAGCCATTCGTCGGTCTCCTGCAGGACCGAGAGGATTCGGCCTCGCATGTTCTGGACGGTCTCGGCTGGCGGGGCATTGGTGACCGTCCAGCGAAAGGTATGGCTATCGAAGGCGATGTGTTCGACGACCTTCTGCAGGTTGCGCCCCTCGGCTCGCAAGACGCCTCGGATATCCGAACCTGATTCGTCATCTTCCCGCGTGAACAGGAGCCCGTCGTCGAAGGATGCCAGGATGGCCGTCGAACCACGGGGGGATCCGCTTTGCTTACCGGCATGGTGAGAGACGACGATGGCCGTGTTGGCCTGGTGAGCCAGGGCCCGTATCGCCCGCAACCGCGGCGCCATGTCATCGGACTCGTTCTCGCGGCCACTGTGCGCTTCCCGGAGGGTGTCGATGATGACCAAGACGGGTTCTATCTCTTCGATTAGTTCCGCGAGCCCGGCAATGTCCTCGTTTCGATCCAGCTGGAATTGCTGGCCATTGTCGCTTCCGTCGAGAATCACGACGTAGAATGAGTATCCGCCGTGACCCTGATCACGGGCCCCGATACGGCTCTGCAGTGTCGCGACATTCTCCTCGAGAGCCAAGTAGATCACCGGACCTTCCATCACGGACCGGTCAAGAAATGGCGTCCCGGTTGCGATACAGAAGCCCAGGTCGATGAGGAACAATCCTTTGCCGGCCTTCTCTCGTGCTGATAACAATGTCGCGCTGCCGGAAACGAGGATGTCCTCGACGAGGTGGATGATCGGCGGCGCACTCAGTTTCATCAGATCGTCGCGAGCAATCGCTGTGAATTTGGGATCGCGCCGGAGCGCTTCCTTCTGCATCATGGTGCTACCCGGCCGTTGACGATCCGGATCGGTTGGAAGTCGTAGCCGATTCGCGATCGTTACTTCCTTCCCGATTCCCTATGTAAAAGGGTTGGGAAGGAACGATGTTGGGATCGATCCGGTGATGCATCGGGGAGCGGTAGTCCGGCGATCTCGGCCGCGCGGCTCACCTGCTCCTGGGGCGAGGGCAGCGCTTCCACCAGACCGATGACACGGAACAGGTTCCCCCCTCCACATCGCTCGCACCAAGCGAAATCATCGTCATAGATCTGGAACGAATCCTCATCAAAGTCGTGACCGGCATACGGGCAGGGTCCATGGAAGACGCTCCCGTTGCGCCACAGCAGGATGCCGGGGCGAATCGATGCAAGGTAACGGGAGATCGGAAGTGCAACGATCAGGGCCTGTGCCTGATCCCGAAGCTCCTCGATCATCACCGGATCGGTTTCCAGCCGTTCGATACGCCCGTGTCGACGCTGGATGACCATTGATATCTGATGCTTGTGTTCCCGGAAGGGACGGAGCACATCATCGACATCTGGACGGGCATCCTGCTCCAGCGTAGCGATGAGCTTGTCTGTCACCTCCGCGTTGTCCTCGAGACCCTGAAGGGAATCTGCGAGGAACACATGGTCGCTACAGCAGGATTCGCCTATAGCCGATCGCTCCATATCGGAGTTTTCGTGGTACTCTAGAGAAGACGAAATCACGTTAGTGGTCCTTGAGAGGCCCACCGGTTGCCGCCAGGTGGGCACTCGCTATGCGGCTTCCCGCTCAAAGAACTCGGTCAACTCCGACACCGGAATAAACCACGCCTTGCCGATCAGCGACGCCTTGAGCTTGCCGGCATAGATCCACCGGTAAACCTGCTGGGTGCTGACATCGACCTGCCGGGCAAACTCGCCCGGCCGAATGCGGATGCGTTCAGGAGCATCCTTTGTCTGTACCACCATCGCCCTTGCCTCCTGGAGTGGTTCTGCACTCTGAGACACATGCACCACATGCCTCTGATGCTTATGCTAGGCCGGTTTTGGTAACGCTTTGGTCAAAACAAGCACCAATTTATGAGGAGCTTTTGACCAGAGGATCAACACCGACTTGAGCCAGGATGCGGCGGAAGCGGCTTCGATCACGCTCAGTCATCCGTAAACGATTGCTCGGCGACTCCAGCAAGGCTTCCACCAATTTGGGGATGGCCTCGAGATCAGCATTGATCTTCCTGATCTGATCATGTCCGGTTCCGGTGCGCTCATAGTTGATCTCGAACTGGCGCCGAATGTCAGCAATCTGGTGCTGAAGATTTCCGATCGCACATTGCTCAAGATTGCCCCAATTCTGGAAGGACAAGGGTCCAGTGCTTGGAAGCTCTCGGGGAGTTTCATTCCCAAAGTGATCGACAATGATGATGCTCGCACCGTTCTCGGTTACTCTCACTTTCATCTCGAATTCCCGCGAAAAGATGAAGCTCGCGGAGGCGATTCCAATTGGCTGGTCAGGTGGAAAGCCTGAGGCAACGTGATTGTGGAATGCTTCCAACGCCCACCATGCCGGTTCGTTATTCGACCGAAGCCGGAAACTGTCTGACACAATGGACCGGAGACGGCAGCAGTACAAGGTCAAGTCCGGATCTACTGGACCGATCTCATACTCAAGTTCATACAGGATCCTGAACACCTCATAGAGCCCCGACTGAGTCCTCGAAGGCCAGTACCGCGCTTGTACCCGTTTCCAAACGGGGCGACGGTCCTGGACAATTGCATTCTGATACGTCTTTGTCGTGCCAATTTTTTGCAGCAGCGCATTCCTCAACATTGCCTGCCGACGATCATCTCTGAGGGCTATACTCATGCTGCCTCCACTCCTGTTCAGTGGGCGCCAGGGCCTCGACCGGTTCGCAGCCGGAGCGGGGCCTTTCTCTTCGGATCGTCAATTTCCACCATATCAACTGAATCGTTCGAATGAGACTGGAGGTGACCTAGTGTCGGGGAAAGCAAAGCCGTCGGCATGTCGGTGTAGCCACTTTGTGTAGCAAACCGATGTCCTACAAGTGGGGCATGTGGTTAGTGTTGTGGCGGATTTACGGGGATGAAGCTGCTGACGCTGTGCGATCTGACAATGTATCATTAGCGTTCGTATGGGGCGAGACTGCCCCACGGACGTACCCTTCCTGCTGAGCGTTGAGGCTGGATCAACGGAGCATAGGGCGTCCACGTGGAGCCACTACATGAACCAACGACGGCCCTCCGGCCGCACGAATGCTCTTGCTGGTCACGGCCCAGCTATGAGCGCCCATCCTCGCCAACAGTCAAGGCCGCCCAGAAAGCCGTCCCAAAGGCAGCAGGGATTCACACGGCGTGAGTTGGTGAGTGCCTCGGTGGGTGCAGCCGTTGCCGGCACTGCGGGTCTCGTCGCATGGAAGTCCGGTGTCGGCCCGGGACCCGGCGGTCGAACGATCGCTGCCGTGACGCAAACCCCTACCCCGCTACCGAACGGTGCCGTGGGCACTCCCCCCTCGGGTTCCAGGACCGCCATTGATCCAATCCAGACAGCCTCGCCTGTGCCGGCATCGAGCGCATCGCAGATGGTCGTCGAGACGAGCATCGGGGAACTGCGCACGGCCTACGACAAGGGCTGGTTCACCGCTTCCGAGTACGTCGAGGCGGCGCTTGCCCGCATCAACTCCATGGACACACGAGGTCCGTCCCTTAACGCGGTGATCGAGCTCAACCCCGAGGCAATGGACATTGCGGCGCAACTTGATCGTGAAGCGCAGCAGGGTCGGGTACGTGGCCCGTTGCATGGTGTGCCGGTGCTGGTTAAGGACATCTTTGCAACTAACGACCAGATGCGCACGACTGCTGGGTCAATCTCCCTGCAGGAGAACACCGTCATTCGCGATGCGTTCCTGATCGAGATGCTCCGGAATGCCGGGGCGATCATCCTTGGCAAGACCAACCTCACAGAGTTCTCCAACTTCCGGGGGGGCACCCCTAATGGCTGGAGCTCGCGCGGTGGGCAGACGGTCAATCCCTATGTCCTCACCCACTCGGCCTGGGGATCCAGCACTGGCTCCGCCGTGGCGACGGCGGCCAGCTACGTTCCCTTCGCCGTGGGGTCGGAGACGGACGGATCGATCATCTGCCCTGCTTCGGCCTGCGGGGTCGTCGGCCTTAAGCCGACTGTTGGCCTGGTCAGCCGGAATGGCGTTCTCGGTATCTCGTTCGCGCAGGACTCTCCCGGCCCCATTGGCCGCACAGTGGAAGATGTCGCGTACGCGCTCAGTGCCATGGTTGGCTATGACCCCGAAGACATGGCTTTCGGCGGCTTCGCGGAGTTCGCTCCCGCTGCGGGCATGGACACATTCCCGGTGCCGGATCCCGGCACGGCCGATTACACCACGGCGCTCGATCGCGCAGGGCTTAAAGGTGCACGGATCGGTGTTTGCCGCAACATGTTCGGGTTTGATCCTGCTGCCGATGCCCACGTTGAGGTGGCGATTGACGCCATGCGCGATGCTGGCGCCGAGATCGTCGATGATATCTATATGGAAGCTGTGGGGGTCGTGGGGGATGCCATCAGCGAGGGCAGCGTCCTCATCATGGAGTTTGCCTGGGGATTCCAGCAGTTCCTCGATACCTGCATGCCGGGCGGGCCGATCACCTCGCTCGCCGATGTTGTCAATTTCAACTACGAGCACCCTGACCAGACCTTAATCTATGGTGGCCAGGAAGGACTCGAGCTCTCGCTCAACACGGGCTCGATCGACGATCCCTGGTATCAGGAGCTGGTGGCCCACAACATCTATGCGACCCGGGATCAGGGTATCGACCTGACCATGAATTCCTACGAGCTGGATGCGCTGGTTGCTCCCTCCACTGCCATCCCAACCTCGCTTGCAGACAATCAGCTGGCCGGGTCATCGACGCAGGTACCATCCATGGCCGGCTATCCATCCTTGACACTGCCAATTGGCTATACCAACGGGTTGCCGGCGGGCCTGCACATGTTTGGCCGGGCATTCAGTGAGCGAACGCTCCTCAAGCTGGCGTATAGCCTGGAACAAACGCTGCAGGCGAGGAAGGTGCCGCAGTATCTCGAAGAGATGCCGTGGGACGGGGACGCGACGCTGCCAGGCGATGGCACCGGTGGCTGACAGGACCAATCTCCACGAGGACATGCATGGCGATCGGCAATCAGCGGGCGCGTCGTTGTTTCCACGCCCTGCATCCCACCCTACAATGATCCGGGAACAGGACTCAGCAGGAGTACAGACCACCGACCCCCGGGAAGAGACACATCAATCCAAAGTATGGCCGTTAAACAGGGAGGGTTGAGAGCATGATCGAAGAGGTTTCCGCCGGAGAGCTGCGAACAGGGCTGGACAGTGGCACGTTCACGGTGCGGGAGCTGGCGCAGGCGTGTCTGGATCGTATTGCCGCGATGGATCGGACTGGCCCGTCGCTGGGGGCGATGATCGAGATCAACCCGGATGCCCTTACTATCGCCGATGAGCTGGATGCCGAGCTCCAGGATGGCCGATCGCGTGGGCCGCTCCACGGTATTCCCGTGTTGTTGAAGGACAACATTGCCACGACAGACCGGATGCAGACGACAGCCGGATCACTTGCCCTGGAGGGCGCTGTTCCCCGGAAGGAAGCCTTCATCGCCGAGGGACTGCGAGCGGCGGGTGCGGTTATTATCGGCAAGACGAACCTCTCCGAGTGGGCCAATATTCGCTCGAGCTCCTCCTCCAGTGGCTGGAGCGCCCGTGGCGGCCTGACCGTCAATCCCTATCAGCTCGACCGCACAGCATCCGGCTCCAGCTCTGGCTCGGCGGTGGCCGTCGCCGCGAGCTATGCACCGCTCGCTGTCGGTACGGAAACCAACGGATCGATCTCCTCTCCCTCCGGAAGCTGCGGCATCGTCGGCATCAAGCCCACGATCGGGCTGGTGAGCCGGGCCGGGATCATCCCGATCTCGCACTTCCAGGACACGGCCGGCCCCATGGCGCGGAATGTCGCTGATGCGGCGATGCTGCTCAACGCAATTGTCGGGGATGACCCGAACGACCCCGCCCAGAATCACGTTCGACTTGAGACTGAGCCCTCCTACCCGGCACGGCCGGGGGAGAACCTGCCGCAGGTTGACTACACGACCGTGCTGGACCCGGAGGGCCTTCGTGGCGCGCGAATCGGGGTACTCCGTTCCTCACTCGCCCAAAGCGAAGCGACGCAGGAGGTCTTCAGGCGGGCAATCGATGCCCTGCGAGCGGCGGGGGCCGAGCTGGTCGATCCCCTCACCTACTCCTCCGAGGAGGAGATGACCAAGAATCGCGATATTCTCAGCGTCATGCTTTGGGACCTGAAGACGGATCTCGGCGCCTACCTGCGGGACTACGTCGACCCGGAGTTCCCGATCCGGCGACTCGCCGATGTGGTGACCTTTAACCGCGAGCACGCTGAGGCCGAGATGCCATGGTTCGGGCAGGATCTCTTCGAGATGGCATTGGAGAAGGGGTCGCTTGATGACCCGGCCTACCTGGCAATGGTGGCCGGGGTGCAGCGTCTTGGGCGCTCGGAGGGCATCGATGTGCTGTTGAGGGAGCATCGGTTGGATGCGCTCGTGGCCCCGACGAACGCACCAGCTTCCAAGATCGATCTCCTGAATGGCGAGCACCATGTCGGCGGGAGCTCCACGCCATCCGCGATTGCCGGTTATCCGATCGTTACCGTCCCCGCCGGATATGCCGCCGGCTTGCCCATCGGCCTCTCCTTCTTCGGGACAGCGTACTCGGAGATGACGCTTATCCGGTTGGCCTACAGCTTTGAGCAGGCGACCAAGGTACGCCGTGCCCCAACCTATGCAGCACCAGGGGTACTGCCGCCTGAGCATCAGTAGGCAAGTCGCTCCGCCTGTGCCGGGTGGAAACGTCTTCAGGCCGACCGTTCCGGTACGCCAGGCGTACCGGAACGGTCGGCGGGCAGCGACCAGACGGGATCACGGGGCGAAATCCCAGCGTGCGGGTATGCTAGAGGGTGAGGAGACCGTGGCGATGTTGCCGCGATTCCCTGTGCCGAGCGATACAACAACAGGTCAGGATAGATGCAGGATCGTCCACCACCCACCGATTCGGATGAGCAACGCCCCTCATCCGATACGGGCGTGACCCCGGATGATGCCGGCGATGCGCTGGAATCGGACCAGCCGGACGAGCGACTCTCGCCCGATGTCGATGCCGAACCCCGGCAGGTGAGGGTGACCCCGACCGCACGACGCCGCAGGGCCCCACAATCAGGGCCAGCTCAAGATGAGCGTGATCGTAGTGAGCCAGTCCAGGCGCCTGCCGCCTCTACACCGGGGTTGCAGGGGCAGCCGCAGGCCACAGCCGCACGCAGCAGGTCGTGGACCTGGCCGCTGATCAGCCTGATCGGTTTGCTCGCGGTGGTGTTCGTGAACTGGCTCGCGAACTGGCTGCCGCTAAACGACCAGACGACCGGTGAAGTCTCCCGGGAGAACCCGGTTCCGTTTCAGCCAGCCGGTTGGGCCTTCCTGATCTGGTCGTTGATCTACGTGCTGCTCTTCGCCTTTGTGATCTACAGCTTCTTGCCCGCTGGTCGGCGCAACTCGCGTGTCCGGGCGATCGGACCCGTTTTCCTGGTCGCGAACATCGCGAATATCGCCTGGATTTTCCTCTGGCACTGGGAGCAGTTTGCCGCTTCGCTGGTCGCGATCGTTGTGCTGCTCGGAAGTCTCGCGGTCATCTATGCGATGTTGCCAGGACCTCGCGGGAACCTGTCGAGAGCCTCGCGCGTGCAGCGCCTGCTGGTCCGTGTGCCATTCAGCCTCTATCTGGGATGGATCTCCATAGCAACAGTCGCTGCCCTCGAGGTTTGGATGACCAATGGGGGCTGGAACGGGGGTCCTTTCGGATTGAGCGGCTGGACAGTGATTTTCCTCATTGCTGGCGTGCTTGTGGCTGCGGTGGTCGCCTTTGCTACGAAGGACGCGATCTATCCCCTCGTCTTCACGTGGGGCTACTTCGCTATTGCCTACGAGCAGTGGGATGGCTCCAGCCTCATCAGTATCCTGGCGGGTTCGCTGGCGATTGTCGCGGCCGCCCTGACAGTCATGGCTTTCCTGCGCTCATTCGGCAAGCGCGCTGGATCGGTCATGCCGCCGACACCTCACCAGGGTGACAAGCCGCCAGCTATCCCGTGACAACCGATTGAGCGCGGGCCGTTTTTTTTTTTGATAATGAAATGGAGTATCTATGCCTCGAGAACTTGTCGCCATTGCGCCGCGCAGTCCGCAGCTGCGGGAGTACGAGGAGTGGCCACTTGGTCCGCATGACGTCCGTATCCGCACGGAGCTGGCATCACCGAAACACGGCACTGAGCTGGTCGCCTACCGGAATGATCCGGTCGTCAGCCGACCTTACGATCCGCTCTGGGGTGCGGTGGTCCCCTCGCCTTCTGAGGAGGCGCTGGCCCGCTTCCCGATGCGGCTTGGAAACATGGCGGTCGGTGTAGTCACAGATATCGGAGCGGAGGTCTCCCGTTTTACCGTCGGCGACCGCGTGTTTGGCCACTTCCCGATTCGTGAAACACAGACAGTCGATGAGATGCGGACAGATCTCCTCCCGCCTGGTCTGAGCCCGGAAGCGGCTCTCTGTCTCGATCCGGTCGTCATGGCGTTGGCGCTGCGGGATGGTGGGATCAAGCTGGGAGACCGCGTGGCAGTCTTCGGGCTGGGAGCCATTGGGCTTATCGCTATCCAGCTTGTCCGTCTGGCCGGGGCGGCTCAGGTCATCGCCCTCGATCCCCTGGAGAACCGGCGAAACCTGGCCCTGGCGCTCGGCGCGGACAACGTGCTTGATCCGACCGCGCATGGCGGAGACGCGGGCCTGGAGATCCGAAAGCTGACCGGCGGGGACGCTCCCGAGCCAGACATCCCGACATCGGCGCGCATCATCGGCGGCTACTCTGAGGCTCCGACCCAGCTAACCCAGCTTGGAGTTGATGTCGCAGTAGAAACGTCGGGCAGCATCCCGGCGCTGCAGCAGGCGATCCGGGCAACCAGGTTCGGAGGGACCGTCTGTGTCGTCTCCTTTTATGGTCGGGAAGCGGCTGGGTTGCTGCTGGGTGAGGAGTTCCATATCAACCGGTTGCAGCTGGTATCCGTGCGATCGCAGAGCCTCCCGATGCGGGATGCGCCGGCCTGGACTCTGGAGCGGATGGTTACGCTCGGGCTGGACTGGCTCGTCGAAGGGCGCATCCGGACCGAAGGGATCATCACGCCGATCGTGCCGTTTGAGGAGAGCGTAGACGCCTACCGGATGATCGACGAGCGTCCCGCGGAATCGATCAAACTCGGGGTTCGGTTCTCCTGAGGCTAGACTTACGGTCGCGAAGCCATAACAGGGCTCGTCTCCCGCCTGATTGCCAGACAGCTGCCTCTACAGCAGCCTGGGCAATGCCAACGCTCAAGGCCTTGGTTGACAATCTGGCGGCGCCATGCGAAATCAAGGTACGGTCGTCGCGCTCCGCGTAGGATCCTTCGCTGCGCTCAGGACGACGGAGACGTGTGGGTGAAGCTCCGATCCCTCCACCTCTCGTGTTCGCAGAGCGGGAGCGTCCCCCCTGGCTACGCCCACGGGGCGAAAAAGGCCCGCTACCGCGCTAAAGGCCGACTCGGTTACGCAGCGTCCCATTCGCGGCGGAGAAAGGCCACGGCCTCGCGCATCGATGTATCGTAGTCGCCGCTGACCCGGCACTCGATGCCGAGCCAGCCGTCGTAGCCAATGTCTTTCAGGGCAGCAAAACCGGGCCGGAAATCGAGGTGCCCCTGCCCCGGTTGCAGACGATTGCTATCGGCCACGTGGACGTAGACGATGTGGCTGGCGGATTCGTGGATGCTTGCCGCGATGTCTGCCTCCTCAATGTTCATATGGAAGAAATCCGCCATGGTGGCGACGGGTGCTCCCCCCGCTTCACGGGCGATCTCCGCGCCTTGCTCGACGCGGTTGACGATGTAGGCCTCGTAGCGGTTCAGTGGCTCCAGGAAGAGGTGGACACTGGATTCCCGCGCGGTGGGCGCCAGCTCCCCAAGCTGGCACAGCAGCAGCTCGCGCTCCAGCTCGGCACCGGTCTTCCAAGGTGAGAGATCGTGCAGGGCCGCGGTGCGACCGAATTGCGGAACCACCAGCACACCGACGGCTCCCAGTTCGCCCGCAAGCGTCAGGCGCTCGCGCGTCCGTCGCACAGCATCGTCCCGTATCGCCGGATCGGCATTGAGCAGTTGGGGAATGCCCTCGATCGCGGAGGCCCGCGCGGTGGAACTCACGAACGCATTGTGAAGCTCTTCGCGAGGAAGATCGAGAGAGCCGGCGTGCAGCTCGATGCCGTCGATCTCCATCGTCTCCAGCCAGGCGAGTTGATCCGCAAACGCCTCGCCCGGAACCATTGCTTCCCTGATCGTCAGCTTCATGGGGTCTCCTGTTCTTGCGGACAGCGTTACAGCCGCTGTCTGTTTTTTCGCTATTTTGAAGGCTACCAGCCGCCGGCAAGATGTGGCATTTGCTTCAATTTGACATATGCTTGGATGGACCAAGCGGGATAAGCATTTGTTGCCAAAATGATTCGGTTGTGAGGGCATGAAACT
>JAUJLY010000392.1 GCA_030447145.1 Thermomicrobiales bacterium | reverse complement strand
CGTTGCAGGACCAACGGTAGCGACGATCTTGGTCAGCGGTAATCGTGGCATCGGCCTCTTACCCTGAGCGCGGCTATCAATCAGCATGGCGTGCGTCGTCGTGTGTCAGCTGCAGGTTTTAAGGGCAACTTCCCGGACATGCGTCTCGCCTTGCCGGGGCTGAATTCTCACGTACACTCATCCTACCCGCCCCGAGCGACATGTGTCGCGGCCCTGGACCTCGGGTGAGATGTTTCTGGGCCGGGTCATGCTTCGCTGGATCAATCCGGAGATTCTCCCATGACGAAAGCAGAGCGCGAGCGGACCAGGGCTCCCAGGGAACGTGAGGGACATTCCGCACCAACGCCTGACGGTCAGTCCGGGCTCGTGACGCTCACACCGAATCTCTATATCAACCGCGAATTAAGCTGGCTGGAATTCAATCGCCGGGTCCTTCAGGAAGTCGCCGAGGAGACGACGCCCTTGCTGGAGCGCGTGAAGTTCGCGGCGATCTTCGCGGCAAATCTGGACGAATTCTTCATGATCCGCGTGGCCGGAGTGAAGCGGAAGGTCGTCGCGGGAATGACCGATGTCGTTCACGATGGCAGGACTCCCTACCAGCAGCTCAATGCCATCCACCAGTTGACACAAGAGCTGCTCGATGAGCACAGCGCTCGGGTCACCAAGGACCTGATCCCGGCGCTGCACGATCAGAAGGTGCAGATCGTGCCGTACGATGCGCTCAGCCGCAAGGAGAAGGCTGCGCTTGACGGAGTGTTCGCACGCGAGATCTTTCCCGTCCTGACGCCCCAGGCGGTCGATCGCGGTCGTCGCTTCCCGCATATCTCCAACGACAGTCTGAACCTGATCGTGGTACTCCAGAGCGGGTCGAACGCTCGCTTCGCCCGCGTCAAGGTGCCGGCGCTGATCCCCCGGCTGGTCCCGGTCCCGTCCAGTTCGCCGGAAGGCAAATCGGGGCGGGTGCTCGTCGCGCCTGCGTCGCCGTCGGGGAACGCGCCATTGCGGTTCACGTGGATCGAGCAGCTCATCGCCGCGAACCTCGGTGCGTTATTTCCGGGCAGCACAGTGGTGGCAGCCTATCCATTTCACCTTATCCGCGACTCGGACGTGGAACCGGACGAGGACGACGACGATAACGCCAGCATGCTGGAGATGATGCGCGAGACGCTTTCCCAGCGGCCCTTCGGTAATGTCGTCCGCATTGATATCGACAGCACCATGACCAAAGGTGTGCGCGACTGGCTTCTCGAACAGGTCCACGCGGTGAAGCAGGACCTGTACGTCATTGATGGGCCGCTGGGGTTGGAAGATCTTGCCGAGCTGATGCGGGTCGAGCGTCCCGATCTCAAGGATCCAGTCCTCAACCAATCACCATTGTTTCCGGCCACGGCGCCCGTGCCGCGAATGGCTGAAACGGACGATGTCGATATCTTCACATTGCTCCAGAAGCACGATGTGCTCATCCACCTCCCGTATCAGTCGTTCAGCACGGTTGTCGATTTCATCCGCGCCGCGTCCACCGATCCCCACGTTGTGGCGATCAAGCAGACGCTCTACCGGCTGGGCAAGGACTCACCCCTGATCCCGGCGCTGACCAACGCACGCGATGATGACACGCAGGTCGCGGTACTCGTGGAGTTGAAGGCGCGGTTCGATGAAGAGAACAACATCTCCTGGGCGCAGACGCTCGAGAAGGCGGGTGTCCACGTTGCCTATGGACTGCCGGGGCTCAAGACGCACTGCAAGCTGACCCTGGTGGTTCGCCGCGAGCCGGACGGTCTCAAGCGGTACGTGCACGTGGCTACCGGCAACTACAACGCCAATACCGCCAAGGTCTACGAGGACATCGGCATCCTGACATCGCGTGAAGACATCGCCAGTGATGTGTCGCAGCTTTTCAACGTTCTGACCGGGTACGCACAGCAAGTGGAATACGGGACGCTCTGGATCGCACCGACCAACATGCGTGAGCGGTTCATCGAAGCGATCCTCGAAGAGGCGCGCATTCACCAGCAGACGGGCACCGGTCACCTGATCCTCAAGATGAACAGCCTTGTCGACCGGGAAGTCATCCGAGCCCTGTACACCGCCTCCCAGGCGGGAGTCAAGATTGAGCTGATCATCCGTGGCATTTGTTGTCTGAGGCCCGGGGTGCCGGGATTCAGCGAGACGATCCGGGTAGTCAGTCTGGTCGGGCGCTTTCTGGAACACAGCCGGCTCTACTACTTCCACAACGGTGGGGACCCCAGAATGTTCATCGGAAGCGCTGATGTCATGGAGCGGAACTTCGATCGGCGAGTCGAGGTGGTATGCCCCATTGGATCGCCGCAGCTCCGTACGCACCTCCGTGAGGTTGTGCTCGATGCCTATCTTCGCGACACCGTGAACGCCAGGGTGCTTCGGCCCGACGGGTCATACGAGCCGATCCGGCCCGAGAAGGGTACGGAGCCATTTGACGCGCAGGCGTGGTTCGCCGCCCTCTACCGGGCTGGCTCGCCCATCGGAGACACGTCACCAGATTGCGACTGATGGGCGATCGAATGTCGATCGCTTATGGCAACCTTCCCGGTGTGCGAAGGCTGGGCGACGACGCAGACGAAACGGAGTACACCTGCTCATGTCCGATGGGAACGATACCCTGGTAATGCCGGCGATCCCCCCCGCCTGGGAAGCGTTTGGTGGAGACGACGCGATCCGGATTCGTGACGTGCGCGTGTTCTGCACTGCGCCGGACGGGATTCGGCTGGTGATCGTCAAGGTGGAGACGACCGAGCCCGGGTTGTATGGTCTGGGTTGCGCGACATTCACCCAACGTCCGTTGGCGGTCAAGACGGCCATCGAGGAGTATCTGCGACCGTTCGTGATGGGGCGGTCAGTGCATGACATCGAGGATATCTGGCAGGCGTCGTATGTGAGCTCGTACTGGCGAAGCGGGCCAGTGCTCAACAACGCGCTGAGCGGGATCGACATGGCGCTGTGGGACATCAAGGGCAAGATCGCCAATCTGCCTG
>JAUJLY010000391.1 GCA_030447145.1 Thermomicrobiales bacterium | reverse complement strand
CGGCTACCCCCTGCCAGCCGTATCCGACTACCAACATCCATGAAAACCGCTATAAGGTGGGGGTCCAGCCGCAGACGATCTACCTCTGGGAGAGCGGTCGCCGCACACCGCAGGTGGCTCAAATGCGTAAACTCGGTCAGCTGTTTGGGCTCTGCTCGGACAAGATCGAATTGGAATTCCGCGTGGAGTCCACCGTTCCAGAGCCGGCCATGATTGAGGATTAACCACCTGGCATGGACCCGAATACCCGTGTGGGATTGAGCGAACCGGGCATCTCTTGAGCAACGTATCCAGACGAGTGGTCAAGATTGCCTGGGGTTATTACAGAAGCGGTCCCCCATCAGGATCAGGCATGCCTCTACCAGTCGGATGGCTGAACCATTCGTCCTGATCAGGACCCATAAGGTTTTTCAGCATGGCTTCCATCCGCTGGATTGCCTGTTCGATCGCCGCTAGTCCGCTGGGGCATTCGTGAGCCTTCAGGATGCGGCCCCGCAGTATGTACCGTTCGAGCAACTGGCTGCGGCCATATATTACGGTCAGCGGAGTCTTGAGGTCGTGCAATACACGGCTCAGCGTCTCGACATCCATCTGGTGAAGGGGTTTGGCGGTCGGCTTACTCTCCAATGGCTCAATAGCAGATTATTCCTTCCCTGCTCTGTCGTCATTCCCCCTTGGGAGCAAACACATGCAATGCCTGTGCCGGGAGGAAGCGGTGGAGCCCAAAGACAAACAGATGCCCGTGATCCTCAAACGGGCGTCTGCTTGCTGTATCGCTTTCCCGGAAGGTGCCTGCAGTCTTTGGCAGCGGGGGCGAACAAGCCAAACCCCTCGGCTCTGGAGTGAGGGTGTTGGCGGAGAAACGGCGGTGACAAAGTCTGACGCCTCGCGCGTCGGGTTCGGGAATGGCGCCGAGACGCTATTACTGATCGTTGCGGCGATCACTCCACTACTGTCAAGGGAGATAGCAAAGGCAGTTGTCACGACGTTCTATACAAAGAGCAGCGACTCGATCTCCCGGAGCATTGTCCAGACGGTGTATTCGATATTGGCAAGTAGTACCACCGTCGTATCAATCGACGGATAGTACGCAAGCATGCTGGTGACCCCGGCATTGAAGCCTTCCTTGTTCATGCGGAGCACCTGGCCATTGGTATCCAGCTTGAACTCGAAGGCGAAACCATTCATGAGGGTGCAGTCGTCGTGCTGCTTCACGAGGACGTGAGGACGCTGCAATAGCTGGCTGCCCTCCTCGCCCATCGATGTTCCGGACACGACGGATCGCATAAACCTGTCGAGATCCATTGCGGTCACCGTGGCCCCGCCGTCCGGTGAACCAATCGGTGGATATGAATAGATGTTCTTGCGCCACTCAATCGTTCCATCATCATGATCGATTCACTTGTAGTGTTCGGCGAGGTTCGTGTTGTCCCCATCCATTGCGCAGAAGTCTGCCCCGTCCATACTGACCGGAGCGAAGATATTCTGCCGGACATAGTCCCAATACGACATGCCGGTTATTTTCTCAATCACGAGCCCGATCAGAATGAACGCGCAGTTGTTGTAGCGGACGCCCTGACCAGGAGGGAAGACCGGTTGCTTGCAGGCAAAATGCGGCAGGAAGTCGGCCGTTTGCCGGATCGCGTAGTTGGGCTTGTCGACGAAGAGTGCTTCGTAGACCTCACCCGCCTCCTCATCGGCATCATCAGCAATGCCCGAGGTGTGAGTGAGAAGGTGAAAGATGGTCACATCGCTGCTGATCTGGGTGCCATCAATGCCCAGGAACGGCATTACCTGTGTCTCCAGGGTGACCTCGCGTGGCTCGATCAGCCGCAGGATCGCGGCGGCCGTAAAGACTTTGGTCACCGAGGCGTTGTCGAACCGGGTGTCGATTGTGTTCGGCACCCTGAATCCATGATGGGCAAACCCGTATGCCTCGTGCACCAAGGTGTCGTCACCGCGCTTCACCAGGCACACGCCCGAGAACCCGGATTCGCCCGCATGCCCGGCGACGAGCGAACGAATCCGGTCAGCAATCATGTCATCGGAGTTTTTCGATTTGCTTTCCATCGTCCGGGCATCTCGTCGTGTGACCTGGCTGGCTAAAATCCCCGCCTCCCGAAATCCCAGAGCCCATGATCGACCTCGGGCAGGTCCGGCACCCCGAGGCGTTGGTGGATATGCAGCACCTCGGTGCGGTGGTCCTCGTTGTGGAGGATGACGTGAAGCACGCCGCCGCCGAACGTCATCTGCTCATCGAAGTGATCGCCGAAGGTATCGTCAAAGCGCTGCTCATCGCGCAACGTGCGTGCGAGGCCCGCGAAGGTCGCATAGGAGCGCTCGTGCCGCGCCAGCATGTCGTCCACCGATGCGTGTGCGGGCTCGTATGGAACCGGCTTTTTCACCATCGAGCTGGTCCAGAACTCGACATTGGGGATCATGTGTCCAAAGGTGGCGCGCACGGTGCGGTGCCCGATATCGAACGGCTGATCAATCTGCTCGTCGGTCAGGCCGCGGCTCAGGTCCAGGAGTTGTGTCGTGGCCCAGTGGTCGTGGTCCAGCAGGCGATCAAGCAGATTCATGCAGTGTTCTCCTCCAGGGAGCGGTCATGAGCAGGGCAGTGCGGGGTTTCGACAACGATCGCGGGTGGTCCGGCGAAGCAATCAAGCGAGCCGGGCATCCAGGAAGGCCAGCGTGCGTTCCCAGACCAGTTCCGCAGCTGCGGCGTCGTACGCATCCGGCCGGTTGGGCTCGACGAACCAGTGGCCAGTGCCAGGATAGACGTGGAACGTTACCTCGCGCCCCGCCGCACGGATCCTGGTCTCCAGGGCGTGAACGGCCTCCAGCGGCTCGAAGTCGTCGTGCTCCGCGAAGTGACCGAGGTAGGCGGCCCGATCCGTGCTGTAATCGCCGTCGTCCGTCCCGTAGACGGCCACGACTGCGCTGATGTCGTCAGGCTGCACCTGCGACAGATGCAGCGCCCAGTAGGCGCCCAGCGAGAAGCCGATGACCCC
>JAUJLY010000390.1 GCA_030447145.1 Thermomicrobiales bacterium | reverse complement strand
ACCGGGATGTCCCACCAGAGCTGGGTGCGCTGCCCGAAGACGACACCGATGTTGCGGGCATTCTCCATCCGCTTCTCGAACGGTGTGAGGCCGCAGACGGTGATATGCCCGGATGTGGGAACCAGGATGCCGGTCAGTAGCTTGACGGTGGTGGACTTTCCGGCGCCGTTAGGACCGACATACGCGACGCTCTCACCCGGCATGATCGTCAGATCGATGTTGTCGACGGCAATGAAATCGGTGTACTGCGGGCGGAAGAGATGGCGAAGCGCTCCGCCCAGACCCGGCTGCTTGGCTGGACGGCGAAACCTCTTGGTGAGGCCGTGAGCCGAGATGATTGGTGTATCAGGCGGCACATTCATCCCAGAGCCCGGTGTCTTCCCTGTCGGCGATCTCCTGGGCTTCCTCCAGAATATCGGCGTAGAGATCATCCGGAGGGTACTCCCGTGCCTTCGCGAAGCCGCCGAGCACCAAAACTTCCGAGAGCAGATAGACGTCTTCCGTCTCCTCGTCCACGATGAAGATGTGGCGGAGGAAGCGGCCGTTCCTGTCCTTGTTGGAGATGTCCTGATGAATGTAGACCTCGGTACCCTTCGGGAGGAGATCGGTGAGGAACTCCTTCGCTTCTGGTCCATAGCATTCTTCGTCCGTATACGGACCGTCCATCTCCGGCGCCTGGATGCCGACGATGCGGTAGGACTCCCACTAGTGATCGTTGGGCTCGGTAAGCTTCACCGTGTCGCCGTCCACCACACTGTCGACCACCATCTTCTTTGCGACATCCGGAAGTTCCCACGGTATCGCCCCGAAATACTCAGAGGCCAGGTCCTCGCCTGGTGTGGTGCTCTGCGCGAATGTATGGGCGGGGCCGGGGCCTGTGAGCATGATGATAAGCGTCATCAACGTGGCCACCACGCGCTTGTGAAGATGCATCAGGTGGGTTCCTTTCCGGGAGTGCACTGGCTTCGCTGAGGCTACAGTACCTGAGACTGGAAGGTGGTGTCGATATGACAGGGAGCCGTGCTAGGCTATAAGGGCGACATAGCGCCAGGGGTGCCCGAAGCGGGCTGAGATTAGACCCTTGGAACCTGAACCGGTTAGGACCGGCGGAGGGAGGCGCAAGGACTGGAACAGACATCAGATCCGCCGCGCCACCCGACAGGGAGCGCGGCTTTTGTGTCCCAACGGAGGTGGATATGCACAATCCACACAATCTGTCTCGATCGCTCTTTATGGTTACCGAACCGGAGGGTGACGTGCGAGCGCTCGTCGATACGGTCCATGCTGGCATCCGTGGCGGCGTCTCTCATGTGGTCCTGCGGCGGCCACGGCAGCCCGCAAGCGATCTCTTCCGAATCGCTCACATGTTGTCATCGAGCCATCGCGAGGGGGCAGTGTGGAAGCTGCTCGTGCATGAACGGACCACGGTCGCATTGGGTGCTTCGGCAGACGGCATGCACATGAGGCTCAGCACTGTATCTGGCCAATCGGTGAGGCAGCTGGTGGGAACGGATCGTCTGCTGGGAATATCGGTCCACGATCGCGGGGAGGCTATTGCGGCCTGCAAGCATCAAGTCGACTACCTCATGTTCGGTCATATCTACGAAACGCCGTCGCATCCCGGTGAACCGGCCCGGGGTCCGGAGAAGCTGCGGGAAGTCGTTGAGGCGGTCGACATTCCCGTTATCGCAATTGGCGGCGTTACGGCTCGCCGCGTCGATGAAGTGCTGGCTGCAGGCGCATGGGGCGTGGCGGTGATCCGTGCCATCAGTGGCGCCGACGATCCTGAAGCTGCCGCCCGCGAACTTCGGAAAGCACTCAACCGGGCCGAGTCCCCGCATCTTTGTCCACGAAGGAGGATTCGTGAACATCACAGTGAACAACGAGATTGTTGAGCAGGATGTCGAAACGTTGACAGTAGCGGGCTTTCTCGAAAGCCGGGGTGTCCCGGCGCAATCCATTGTCGTAGCGGTCAACGACGATATCATCCCGCGCCCGGAGTGGGGGACGCACCAATTAGAGGATGGAGACAACGTGGAAATCGTACAGGCCGTTTCAGGCGGCGATCATGTTGACACCCTGACGATCGCGGGACAAACCTTCTCCTCGCGTCTCTTCCTGGGGACAGGCAAGTATGCCAACCGCCAGACAATGGTGGAGGCGATCGCCGCGTCCGGCGCGGAGATGGTGACCGTCGCGATTCGATACATGAAGCTAGACGGAGACGCAAACGGAGAGCCGTCGATCCTCGAGCAGCTGGATCTCTCGAAATACCGCCTGCTACCTAACACGGCCGGCGCCTACACAGTGAGGGACGCCATCAAGATGGCGCGGCTCGCCCGGGCGGCGACGGGCACCGTGTGGATCAAGCTTGAGGTGATCGGCGACCAGCGGACGCTATGGCCAGATGTCGCCGCAACGATCGAGGCGACGAAGATCCTCGTGGAAGAGGGGTTCGTCGTCCTGCCCTACACCAGCCCCGATCTCGTCGCGGCAATGCGCCTTGAAGAGGCGGGCGCAGCAACCGTGATGCCGCTGGCCTCACCGATCGGCTCCGGTGCCGGGATGCAGGATTGGAAGAGCATCGAGCGCATCGTTGCGGCGGTCTCCGTGCCAGTGGTCGTCGATGCCGGAATCGGTGTGCCGTCAGATGCATCGCTCGCGATGGAGCTTGGCACATCGGCGGTTCTCGTCAACACCGCTGTGGCGAAGGCGAGCGATCCGGTGGCAATGGCACGCGCAATGAAACAGGGGGTGCAGGCGGGCCGTCTCGCGCGGCTCGCAGGCAGGATGCCGGTCAGCGGCTATGCCAACCCATCCAGCCCGACCGAGGGCGTCCCGGTGGCCACGGTCATCGAATAGGCAGACCTCGTTGCCCGGGCTGCTCATCGCGCCTCCGTAGTCTCTGTCGAAACTGGGAGGGCGGGAACCGAAATGGTCCCCGAACAGGGAAGCGTGCTTCCGCCCTGAATACGGTATAAACGTGGGAGTGACGAAAGGCCCAGACAGGCGACGGTGCTCG
>JAUJLY010000058.1 GCA_030447145.1 Thermomicrobiales bacterium | reverse complement strand
CCCGCCCCGACGCTCGTCCGAACTTGCCATGCCAGTTCCATGAGATGTCATGATTACCATATCGCCAGGTGTCAAAGTCGATTGCAGGACGGTGCTCACCGGTCCATTCCATAAAGCAATGAAGACTCAACAGGGATTCCTTCTCTCATCAAGGGTTCTTCTGCCTGGCGGAGGGCCCAGTGAGCGCTTTCGCGTAGTCCAGCAATGACATCCCAGGGATCTGGATCATAGGCGTATGCCGGCGGCAGGACCCTTGACGGATCGATCACCATCACGAGGTGAACCGGCACCCCAGTCGTCCTGGCTATTCCTGCCGCAAGGGGCAACCCCTGCGCTGACCGGGAGGAGCCGTCGAGCGGCACCAGAATCCGCTTCGTTCTGGACCAGGTTACTGGGTCGCCATCCGTCCCTCGGAGGACCATGACGGGAACCAGTGACTCGAGGGCGATCCCCGCGGGATCGATCCTGCCGTCAGGCAGTTCATCACCACCTGAATAGCCCATTATGACGATCATGTCCGGCCGCTCCTGCCTGGCGGTGACGCACAGTTCGGCAAGCGCGTCCGGCTCGACGATTTGGATCTCTGCTCCTTCACCCACAGCGGTAGCGACGAAAGCCGTCATTGCAGGCATGTGTCGTGGGGATGCGACCGCAAGCAGGATACGGGTTGCTGGAATCTCGGGGGCCTGGATCACCATGAGGAGCATCTCCTACATGCCACAGCCGCATCGCGACATCGGGAAGCGTCGAGAGGAGCACCCCGGTGAGGAATGCTTCTCGAGGTTGAAGACCGTGGCCATACGGAATATATCGGGATCACTCTCCGCGTGAGAGAGGGTATGGCAGAGAAACGCCAATGGGCGCAATATGGTTGCATCGACCAGCACCTCGAAGCACTGATCTAGATGCCCGCTCTCGATCACCAGTACGCCCAGGGCGACGAAGCGTGAGGGTCTCTCCCCCGTCGCGAAAGAAGGTCAATCCCCTGTATTTCACGCCCAGCAGTTGTCGCGCCTCATCCACCACGCGCTCCAGATCAACCTCCAATTCGATGGCGAGACTGGCGTGATGCAGGGCAAGCAACTCGTCATTCTGGTGCTGCACTATTCTATGTCTCCCCTCGACCTGGCGCCCACGATGAAGCGCGTAAAGAGGGTGATGCCGTGGAGCCACATCACCAGGAGCGTGAGGAATCCGGAACACGATGCGAAGAACACTGGCAGCAGGAACTGGCGAATCCCCTCCAGAGCCACGACTGATGCCACATGATCCATCTCAACCGCTGGGGCGTGACCGTATTTCGCATCAGCCCTCCGGCCCTGAGCGCTACCATCCTCACTGAATTGTCCGAGGGTCATGGTAGGATGCCGCCCAGAGACTTCGTGCACACGGCAACGGCGTCGTGCATCACCGTTACATTGCGCGGCCCCAATTAGTCACGAGGCACCAATGAGTGAACCTGTTGATCTGCAAGAACTCGATCGTATGCGCCCGCCAGCCGAAGCGCGCGAGATCATTGCGGCGCATCTTCCCCGGCTTGGGACAGAACACGTCTCCCTCAGGGAGGCCATGGGTCGCGTTCTGGCCCGGGACATCACCGCGCCGGAGGATTACCCGCCCTTCCCGGCATCGACGATGGACGGCTATGCCGTCTTCTCGCAGGATCACTCTCCCTGGCGAGAGATCATCGGCACCCAGAATGCCGGCGATACGATTGACGCCGAAGTCACGGAGGGTTATGCCGTCAGGATCATGACCGGTGCCCCCTTACCGCTTGGCGCGGACGCTGTAGTTCCCGTTGAAGCCACGGAACTGATGGAGGACCATGTCGTCATCCACCAAGAGGATGTAGCAATCGGAGAAAACATCCGACCCGTAGGGTCCGATGTCGCCAGAGGGAGCCTCGTTCTCCCGGCAGGAACCCGGCTCGGTCCGGCGCAGGTCGGCCTCGTAGCGAGCATGGGCATCAGCCCGGTTCCAGTCGCACGCCGTCCCCGGGTGAGCGTTATCTCCACCGGCGACGAGCTGGTGGAGCCGGACCAGCCCATTGGACCGGGCCAGATTCGCGATTCCAACCGCTTCAGTCTCATCGCCGCACTCCTGGCCGAACCAGTTGAGATCACGTTCGCCGGCAAGGCACCCGACAAGCTCGAGCAACTCGAAGCCCTCCTGCGGGAGCGCATGGCGACCGATGACATCATCATTACCTCCGGCGGCGTCTCCATGGGCGAGCGCGACCTCATCAAGGCCATCCTCTTCGATACCGATGACGTCCAGGTCCACTTCCGCCGGCTCTTCATGAAGCCTGGCAAGCCGCTCAACTTCGCCACTTGCGGAGACACGCTCATCTTCGGCCTGCCCGGTAACCCGGTGTCCTCACTCGTGACGTTCGAGCTCTTCATCCGCACCGCGATCCGGCAGATGATCGGCGAAACAGAGGTCGATCGACCGATCGTCCGCGTCACGCTGACTGAGGGAACATCACCGTCAGACCGGATGGAGTACCAGCGGGGCGTCGTGTACGCCGACCGGAACGGCAAGCTCATCGCTCGCAGCACCGGTTTGCAGCGATCCTCCCGCCTGGCATCGTTTCTCGGCGCGAACGCGTTGCTGGTCATCGCACCACGCGAAACGAACTACGCCGCCGGAGAGACTGTGGATGCACTTATGCTCGGTGCGCCGATACCAACTCCGTAGGGGACCGTTCCAAACCCTCTCCTAACCCAGCTTCGAACAGACCTCTGCGCCTGACGACTGTAGGCAGTGAAAGGACCACCTGACGATGGGAAACAAGGCATCGAAAACTGGCAAGAAAGCCGCCAGAACGATGAAGGACAAAGGGACCAAAGGCAAGAAGGGTTCGCTCAAGCAGATGCGCCAGGGCCTCGTCCTAAATGTAAAACGCACCAGCGCGGTGAAGCATGCCTCAACCGCTCCTGAGCGTACTGGCCGGCCCCTGGAGATCGACGATCTCTACAAATGGTCGCTCGTCGGTGATCCACGCGTCTCTCCGGACGGCACCCGTGTCGTCGCTCCGGTGCTGACGATCGATCGCGAGACAGATGAGTACCGCACGACCCTGTGGAGCATTCCACTCAACGGGGATGCACCGATGCAGTTGACCTCCGGCCAGTGGACCGACAGTTCACCTCGCTGGTCTCCCGACGGCACATGGATCGCCTTCACATCCCACCGAAATGAGAAGGGGGTCCAGATCTTCGTCCTCCCTACCGCCGGCGGCGAGGCGGTTCAGGTCACAAAGGGTGAGAATGGTGTCGGCGAATTCTCCTGGGCCCCGGATAGCGACCGCATCGTCTTCAGCTCCCGCATTGGTCCCCAGAAGGAGGGCGACAGCAAGAGCGACGTCAAGGTCATCACCTCCGCCCGGTACAAGTTCGACGGCGAGGGCTTTTTGGAGGACAAGGTTTCGCAGCTTTACGTCGTCCGCGTCTCTAACGCCGAAGAGGATCCGACCCTGCTCACCGAGGGCCATTTCAACCACACCGCTCCTACCTGGTCGCCCTCCGGACACGAGATCGCGTTTGTCGCCAATCGGGATGACGACTGGGACAAGAGCCGCAAGAACGATCTCTGGACGATCAACCCCAACGGCGGCGAGCCCAGGAAGCTAACCGATGGCCAGGGATCTTGGCGGGCTCCCGTCTGGTCGCCGGATGGCACCTCGATCGCCATCATGGGCAACGCCGACGTGGAGCTGCAGGAGGTGAACCCCTGGCTCTATATCATCCCGGCCGGTGGCGCCAAGCTGCAGCGAATCGACGGGGAGCTCGACCGGTACGTCGGCGACAGTTCGATGAGCGGGCCCAACGGCCCGGCTGGAGCATCGCTCCGGTGGCTCTCGGATGGCTCCGCGATCGACGCGCTCGTCTCCGACCGTGGTGCAACAGTGGTCATGCGCTTCCGTCTCAACGGCAAACGACCGGCGCAGCTCACTGGCCTGGATCGGCACGTGACCGGCTTCGACCACCTCCCTGGAGACGAGTTGGTGATTGCCGTGACCGACCCCACTACTCCGGCGGAACTCCGTCGGGTTACGGCTGTGGAGGAAACGTCACTGACCTCGTTCAACATCGAGTGGCTGGGCCAGGTCGCGCTCCCACCCCCTGAGGAATTCTGGGTGAAGTCCGATGGAGAGGCGATCCAGGGTTGGCTCGTCAGGCCAGCAGGCAACAGGGCTGACGGCGCACTGGTGCCATTGATTCTGAACATCCACGGCGGCCCACATGCGCAGTTCAGCAGCGCGTGGTCGCATGAACTCCAGATGTATGTCGCCCGGGGCAATGCCCTTGTCTACATCAATCCCAGAGGCAGCACCGGCCGCACCGATGCGTTCGCACAAGCCGTGAACGGTGCCTGGGGCATTGCAGACATGCCGGACTTCATGGCCGCGGTCGATCACGTGCTCTCGCTGGGAGGACTTGACCCGAACAGGCTGGGGGTTACGGGCGGCTCCTACGGCGGATTCAGCACCAACTGGCTGCTAGGGCATACGGATCGCTTCAAGACGGCTGTCACGGATCGATCGATCTCCAACATGATCAGCATGTACGGCACCGACGACATCGCGCTCGTCAGCCTCGATCCGGAGCTTGGTACGCCGTGGGACAACTTCAAGACCTACTGGAAGCTCTCCCCGTTGAAGTACGTCGAGAAGATCAACGTTCCGCTGCTAATCGTCCATAGTGAGGAGGACTACCGCTGCCCAATGGAGCAGGCCGAGCAACTTTTTATCGCCCTCAAGAAGCTGGACCGTACCGTCGAGTTCGTCCGCTTTCCGGACGAGAGCCACGGCCTTGGCCGCAACGGCAAGCCGAAGCACCGGGTTGAAAGGCTTGAACGCACTCTCGGCTGGTTTGAGACGTACCTGTAATGTACGGTCAACTGGACACCATCGGGATCAGTGTCATCGATGGTGCGCCCATCAAGTGGTTGGTGCCTGGGACCCCGGTCAACGGCTCTAATTCTTCCTGCCTCCGCCTATGGCAGCCATTGTGCGGTAGCTCCGGGAATGAACGGATCTACGTTCCGCATTCAGGGAGGATAGAGATGACGCATAAGGAAGGGCGCTTCGGCGTTTCGGACGTCGAGTACAACATCGTCACGACGCTCAGCAATCTCCTTCAGGCCGAGGATGTTCTGAACCGGTATGCGAAGGACGCGGAGGAAGCCGGCGAGGGCGAGGTGTCCGAACTCTTCAGGGAACTCGAACAGGTGAACAATCAGTTTGCCAGCCGCCTGCGTGATCGCCTCAAGACCGTCCTCAACCAGGGTTAGCCTGGTCCCGAATCTGCTCATCGCTGATGATAGAGACCTCGCCGGGTCGCTTCTGCGTCCAGTGGGGTCTCATTGCGCTCATGCTACATGACAAACACTGAGGGATTCGATGAACGTCACCGTCCGCTACTTCGCGATCATGCGCGAGCATCTCGGTAAATCCGACGAAGCGCTGTATGTCCCTGATGGTACGACCGCCGGGGAAATCTTCAGCCTAGCGATCCGGGACGCTCCACGTCTCGCGGGACTCGAGCGTGCCGTGATGGTGATGGTGAACGAGGAATACGTCGACCCCGACCACCCCCTTCGGGAGGGGGACGAGGTGGCATTGATCCCCCCGGTGAGCGGTGGGGATCAGCATCCCCAGCTCTTCACTGTCACGGAGCATGTGCTGGACCCACGTAGTGTCGAATCCTTGGTCGCTGGACCGGACTCGGGTGCCATCGTCACCTTCACAGGAACGGTGCGCGACAATGCGCGCGGGCTGTCGGTGACCGCGCTCGATTATGAGGCCTACCCGTCGGCGGCCGAGAAGATGCTTGCCCGTGTCGGAACCGAAGTAGCGGATCAATGGCCCGAGGTGAGGATTGCGATCTCCCATCGTATCGGGCACCTCGTACCGGGGGAGGCCAGCGTCATCATCGCGTGCGCATCCCCACATCGGGAGAACGCATACGATGCCTCGTCTTTCGCCATTGCCCGGATCAAGGAGATCGTGCCGATCTGGAAAAAGGAATGGTACGAGGACGGCTCCTCATGGATTGGCTCAGAGCTGGATTATCAGATCGAGACCGGCCGCATCGATACTCCGTCTGGAATCTAGCCGTGTGGGCCGGGTTACTCCGCCGTTGTCAGCTCATCTCGGAATGCTGGCAGCGCCCGCCGGTATGACGTGCCCCAGGAACCTCGTGCCAGCAGGTTTCGTAGCGACTGTCGATCCGCCGCGGAAAGCTCGAAGCGGATCCGGTTCGTCAGCTCCGCCAGCCGATCCCGGTCGATCTCCTCATTCCCCACCATCTCCCGCCGGACATCGCGCCGCCGATCAATGCCGGTCCGGATGGCCCGTTTCAGTAGGTCGATCTCGCCCGTCGCGCCCCGCGCTTCCGCCTCCACTCCGACAACTGTCACATGATGCACCACAGCGGTGTTGGTAAGGATGTACCAGGCCTTGGCCAGATCCTCCTGAAAGCCCGCCTCAGGCTCGTTCAGTGCCAGCAGGCCTTCCAGAATCACGACCTGGGCATCGGCCGCCGAGCGATCGTCGTCATCCCTCACGAAGGTGGATGCGGTGATGCCGAAATAGGGACGAAGCAGTGACCGGATCAACAGCTCGGCGGTCGAGCCAGTACCGAGCATCCGGATCGGAGTCTCCTCCACCCCGTCCGGCCGTACTGGTGTGCGCATCACGATAGCGCTCATCGCCTCCGCGACCACAGCGACCTCCGGCTCGATGAAATGCGTCTCCCCCAGAAAGGCCGCCTCCGCTCCGGCAACCAGCGCCACATCGCTCGGTCCGATATCCGCTGCTGCAAGGTTCCTCTGGATCTCGAACGGCACATCAGTTTCCACCCAGCCCTCAACCAGTGGAACCCGAACCTGTGCGGTCATCAACGAATCATCAATGTAAAGGGTCATCCTGTAACTTTCTGATGTTGGCTTCATTTCGGGTGTATAGGAGGCCCTTGTGATCTCCCGCGTTCCCGGGACACGGCTTTGCCGCACCCTATCCCGCTAACAGGTCCCGGTATTGCTCAACCGGAAAGCGCGGGCACGAGCCAATGATCTTCAGTTCATCCGCGATCTCACGGACGTCATCAAGCAACTTCGCAACCACCGGGTCCTTCCGGTGCCCCTGGAAGTCCAGCAGGAAGACATATTCTCCCAGCCAGCCTTTGGTCGGTCGAGTAACCACATTCGTGAGCTGTATGCCTGCCTTTGCGAAGGGTTCGAGCATCCTGAAAAGACTGCCTGGCTCATCCTTGTCCGTCTTCAATGCGATGAAGGTCTTGTCATCACCCGTAGGTTCTGCGTCCTCATGGGCCAGCACCATGAATCGGGTCAGGTTGCTACGCGCGTCCTGAATGTCACGTGCGATCACTTCGCCACCATAGAGGTGTTGGGCCCGCTCCGGCCCGATGGCCGCGACAGTGAGGTCACCACCACGAGCAACCTCCTGGACGGAGCCTCCGGTGGACATCCGGGCGACCTGCTCCGCCTGCGGGAACTCCCGCTCCAGGAAGAGCCTGCATTGCGCGAGCGCTTGCGGATGTGACATTACCCTGCGAATGCCCTCGGGTCGTGCGCCTTCCTTCGCGACGAGCACATGGCGAATCGGGACAACCACCTCGTGACACAGCTTCAGGTTCGACGTTTGGATGAGCAGATCGAGCGAGACGCTGACCGGTCCCTCGATTGAATTCTCCACCGGAAGGACTCCCGCCCGGGCCGCCCCGCTCTCCACCGCCTTGATCACTTCCGGCATCCCTGAAAAAGGCTCGAGCTCAGCCTCCGATCCGGCATAGAGAAGCGCCGCCTCCTCGCTGTTCGTACCACGAGGTCCTAGATACGCCACCGTCATTGCACCTGTCCTCCGTCGCCTCATTGTCACCAGGTAAACCATACCCGAGCGACGTCCTTTTCGCGCTCCCGTATACTCCCACCATGGAGAACAACGACGGCCAACAGTCACAACGTCGCAGCCCGAAGCAGCGCCGCAAGCGCTTTGTAAGGGAGCGACCGCCCGAGGAATCCGAAGACACCCCGTGGCGCCTCTTTATCGCTGTGCCGCTACCGGATGAGGTCCGCGAGTTCGTCGCACGGATCATCGCCGACCTTCGCGGCAACGACTGGCCGATTCGCTGGACGGATGCTGGCAACGCCCATCTGACGCTCCATTTCCTTGGCGATACCGCTCCGGAAAACGCGGAACTGCTCCGCCTGACGCTCGGGGAAGCAATTACGCCCCATGCGGCGTTCGACCTGAGGACCGCCGACCTCGGCGCCTTCCCCTCTATCAGGCGTCCACGGGTGCTCTGGCTGGGGCTCTGGGGCCCGGCCCACCGGCTGGAGACGATCCGGAACGACATCGGATCGCTGCTGCAATCCTTCGAGGTCAAGCTGGACGAGAAGGAGTTCCGCCCCCATATCACGCTCGGCCGCGTGCGCGACACCCGCACCATCCGTATCCGCGATCTTCCCGGCGCCATTCGCACCCGATTCGGGGAATTAGCGACCAGCGGCGAGGTTACGCACGAGAAACCAGTCCCCTTCCCTGTGCGAGAGGTGCATCTTGTCCGAAGCCACCTCAGCCGCGAAGGCGCCCGCTATGAGATCATTGGGCGGTATCCGCTGCAGGTTCCCGAATCGTAAGGGTCGTAACCCGAAGGGTCTCGGTCCGGTGTCCAAACGGCATTCCAACCGCCAAGCTTCTGACAGAGCATGGGACGATCGCCCGAACGTAATTCTGTCAGGGCTGGCATGCAGACATGGCGCACGAAATTCGAAAAGGCTTTCCACCAGAGCAGTGTCAAGCACAGCGCACCCCGATGGATAGCTCCACCAGGGTGCGCTGCATTCGTCTCCAGGAACCGACTTACTGGTAGTTGATCACATCCGGCGTCGGTTGCAGCGCCATCACCTCGGCCGGCGTCATCAGTGGTTCATCCTGCCGGTAGAACACCTTGACCCCGTTGTACTCGATCGGCGTCTGCTGGATGATCACCTCCCACGTCTCCAGCTTCTGCCACGGAGGTCCCCAGCCGTCCATGTTGAGCACCAGATCGACACCCTGCACTGGCTTGATCTGATCCTTGTTCGATACGGAGTAGACGTTGAACTGGTGGATCAGCAGCATCTTGCGCGACGTGCCGTACTTTTCGGCGAGCTGCAACAGCCACGCCTGCGCCTCCGCAACATCTGCGGCATCGATTGATCCCAACTCGATCCCAGGAGTTTCACCCGGAAGCACATGGAACTCGGGATCGATTGCCAGGTGGACGTGATCGTAGCGCAGCCAGCGCTCCAGTCCTTCATAGTCTTCCTTCGGCGTCTTAAGCCCCATCTGCACATCGAGCACCAGGAACATGTCGTTGGCTTCCGTGAATTGGGTGTACATGTCCAGCCACTTGCCATCGGTATCGGCGATGTACTTGCCGTCCGCGCCCGGATCGCGCTGCGCAACAGATGCGATCAGCTCAAAACCCGCCTTCCACGGTCGGTCATTGATGACAGCCTCGTACTCAGCCTTCTGCTCGAGCAGTTGCGGCAAGAGCTGCTCCGGAGAGTATTCGCCAAGAATTCCCATATTCGGGTTTTCGGGAAATCCATAATACATGATCAGGCGATGGTCTGGCAGCAGCCCTTCGTTGAACCGTGCGCCGACCGGCGCGGCCGGGGTCGAGGTGTTCTGCGATGGCGGGAGATCCAGACTGCTCTCCTGAGCACCGGATGCCCCTGGCAACAGCAGCCCGCCTGCGGCGGTCATGGCACAGGCATGCAAAAACTTTCGGCGGTCCATCGGTCGCTCAACGAATCGCGATCGTCCCGGACGCTTCAATTCGGAATTCAAGTGTTACCTGCCTTGGTTAGGGAAAACTGCGGATATCAGGAAGTTCTCGGCATGAAGATACCATGCCACTCCAGACGGGGGCGCTCATGCAATCCCGTTGATGCCTACGCACAGGGCCTGTCGGCGGTTTCCTCCGGATACACGGAGGCACCGGGTTCTCAGGATTGCCTCAAGCGATAGTACGAGGGATGCAACAAGAGAATGCCTGGACGTCCATGCCTATCGAACGGCTGCGGCACTCCAGAGGGGCTGGTAGGTCTCAAAACCACTCGTCCGGCAGCTCCGCTTTGCCATCATGCAGAGCTGCGCGCTGAGCAACCCGTCCTCCAGCGTTGCCCGGCTCCTCCCTGTACCGTTGAGAATCGCCAGGAAGTCGTGCGCAAGCTCGCGGTCGCCACCATGGTGGCCACCGTCCCCACCGCCGAGGACATGCCGCTCCACCCGTGGTGAGTGATGGTGGTGAACCACTACCTCACTCGTCACCCAGTCGAACGAGACGGTTCCCTTGTACCCGATGAAGGTGGCGCCGCGTTGGCCCGCGCCGCGCCGAGCGTAAAAGTTCTGGGTGTAGACCGCATGTGCACCGGATTCGTACTGGAGGATAGCCGTCGCGGCGTCGTGGTTCCCGGTATCGACGGCGAAGCTGCACTGCCAACGGCCATCCCACCACTCCTCCGCCTTGTGCATGTCATCGAGAATGCCCTGCATGTAGAAGAGGTTCTTCTGGCTCTCCGGGCACGTGTCGTTCACCGGGCATTCAAGGCAGTAGAGGCCCGCGGGCATCTCCCCGGTGAAGACGGTTTTGGACTCGACGGCGACTATCCGGGCAGGTGGCTTGCCGATCAGGTACGTGAGGTAGTCAAGGTCGTGCGTCGCTTTCTGCAGCCAGAGGCCCCCTGTCAGGTCCTCATTGCGCATCCAGCCGTGATAGTAGTTCGAGCCATAGAAGGGGACATTATTGATCGCCTGCACGTTCTCGATCGTGCCGATCACCCCACTGTCGAGAATCTCCCTCGTCA
>JAUJLY010000389.1 GCA_030447145.1 Thermomicrobiales bacterium | reverse complement strand
GCGGCGCAGGGCCTCAAGCGGATGTTCCAGAAGGCAGGCCGCTTCGACACATACCAACGGTGACGTCGTCCCTTCTCAACAAGGATTGAGGGTGATGAGTGAACCGGCGCTGAGTTGAACACCACGATCCGCTGCCTCAACATGCCGTCCAGTAGGACTAATGATGCCCCGTTGGTGAGCAGCTGTGCCGGTTAACCTGCCGGGAACCCGGGACGGTTTTCGACGCGCCAGATGCAGCCCGAAGTGTTGTCCGCGATCACCTCCACAACGGAGGAGCGCTGCTTCATCTCAAAGGCGCCGAAATCCACCACCCACAACGACCCGTCCACCGGGTGGTACTGCACGTCGATCGGCCGCTTGATCGCCTCCGTTGTCAGGACGTGCTGCTGCCAGTCGGTGGTGCGCACCAGCACCAGGGCTCGCCCTACCTGCGGCGATCCAGGCGCCGCCGTCATCGGCGTCTCATCGCCAAAGAGCCCGATTGTCAGCACCTCGCCGTTGGACTGCGGATCGACGGCAAACTTGGTGGCCGCCGTGTGCGAGACGAACTCGACCAGCGGCTTCTCCGGTGTCGGCAGCTCGTCATGGTTGGCCAGGAGAAAGCTCGGCGGGTCACCGGTGACCGGGGTGAAGCGCGGATCGGTGATCGGCGTCGCCCCCATGAAATCCGGCCACCCGTACCAGGCACCTTCCTTGACCTCGAGCAGGAAGTCCGGCACATTGGCCACCGGGCGACTGCCCCGGTCATCGGCCCCCTGGTCGATCGCCAGGAGCCGGCCATCGGGCAGGAAGCCGAGTCCGAAGGCGTTGCGGATCCCCCAGGCGACCAACTCCATCTCCGTCCCGTCCGGGTTGGCACGATGGATCGCCGAGGTCGCCGGCACCTGGGCCTGGATCCGCGTTCCCTGCGCCACCGTCTCCCCAAACTGCGAGTAGGGCCCGGTGATTAGCGTGGCATCCGGATCGTCGACAAAGGGGTTCTTCGTCTCCACCCGGACATCGTTGAGGACGACGTCGTAGCCTGGAATATCCACACTGTGCGGCAGTTTCTTCAACCACCCCATGGTCAGTGCATCAAGGCCAATGATGCCGGTGTTGGTCATCGCCCCTTGACCCCAGTACATCTTTCCGTCGGGGCCAAAGGCCACCATCCCCGTGTGATAATTACCGCCTCCAGGCAGTATGTTCAGTACATTAGTGATGGTCCCGTCGAGTTCCAGGTGATCGATCCGGCCCGGGTTACTGCCTTGGGAAACCCACAGCGAGCCATTATGGAAAACAAGACCGGTCACAGGCTGCCCAAGATCCTCGGCCAAAAGCAACTTCTCACCCTCTTGCGTGACCTTCCAGACACGGCCACCGCGCTTGGCGCCGCCGAACGGCAGACCCGACTCTGCTAGGTAGGCGTTGCCGTCCGTATCAAAGGCCAAGCTGGTCGGGAAGCTGAACCCGTCCGCAATGACCGATACCGGACCGAGTTCGCTACGGGAAAGCGTTTCTACCCAAGACATGAACACCTTGCTTCCACCTCCTGCCAACCCGAATGCCATGTGACACAAAGACGGACGTCAGCATCGGGCGTTCCGGACTTAGTGGTTCGCTCTGCATCCAAGATGACCGCAGCAGCCATCGGCCATCCACCTTCGGGAACGGCTCCACAGTGTGTACGAGAGATGTACTGGTGCACATCGTCAGCTAACCATACATGGGCTCGGAGGCACTGATCATGCACATCTGGTGTGTCCGTCCGTTGGGGACCATGAATGAGCGAAGGCCATTGCGGATCGTAGTCGCGCTTCGCACCCGCCTGAGACAGTTGAACCCGATGGGGAGCCGATTCGCGTGGTGACGATGCGTTTAGGACGCTACTCGGCCGGTACTTACGTCGATGCTGCTTGGGACATTGGGTTCCACGACGTACCAAGGGAGTTCACGTGCAAGGATCAAGCACGAGTCTCACCACAGATATCATCAAAGGCGCATTGGCCGGCGGTGCCGCCGTGTGGGTGATGGATCAGGTTGGCTGGTACCTGTACCGCCGCGAAGACCCCAAGGCGGTACGAAAAGAGCTGGAGGCTCGTGTGGACAGTCTGGACGTCGCCCACGTTGCCGCGAACAAACTGGCGGGTGCGCTCGGCGTCAAACTTCATCCGAAGCAGCCGCACCCCGCGGGGATCGCCGTGCACTACGCGCTCGGTATCGTCCCGGGAGCGCTCTACGGACCGTTGCGTCAGCGGGCTCCCGAACTCCGTGCGGGAAGAGGGCTGGCGTACGGGCTGGGACTCTTCCTGCTGAATGATGAATTGATGAACCCTCTCCTCGGTCTTGCCTCTGGCCCCACCGCATATCCATGGCAGGCCCATGCCCGTGGCCTGATCAGTCATCTGGTTGTCGGCGTCGTCACTGACGCCGGTATCGAAGCCCTGGACCACGTTACGTAGATTCTGTGTCATCAGGGATGATGCCGCGAATAGGCACTGCCGCAGCATTGAACGGGCGCGGTCCGTCGTGCTTCTAGGCGGCTAAAGCGGCGAACATGGGGGTACTGTCCCCGAAAGTCATATTCGCCGCTTTAGCCGAGAGTATTTTGTTGGCTCGTCCAAGCCATTTGAGCTTTACCTTGGAGAAACATGATGGCTGAGCAACAGACGCAATCTCAAACGACGCAGCGCGGACCACTTAAGGCCCCGATGCTGGATAGCTGGTTGGCATACGCTTATGCTCCGGCTCTTCCCTATCTCAAGCGCATCAACAAGAAGCTCAATATTTCCCGCGAAGGTTCGCGTCGCTACAATCCAGGCGACATCCTTCTGCCCGAGGGCTACGTCGCCGAGGTTGTCGCGACCGGCTTCAATGCTCCGGTCCACTGTGCCTTCGATAACCAGGGGCACTGCTACGTCAGCGAGTGCGGGCATAAGATCGACTCGAAGCCGCGCCTTCTCAAGGTGGACGTGGAGACCGGCGAGTACGAGACCTTCTTCGACCTGCCGGAGGAGCGCTGGCACAAGACGGGCGCATTCACCGGCACCTGCTGGCACG
>JAUJLY010000388.1 GCA_030447145.1 Thermomicrobiales bacterium | reverse complement strand
GTTCGGCACCGCGGTCTCGCGACTCCGGGATCTCGATCGCGACATGCCGGTGATCGTGGACCGGCTCGCGAAGCTGAATCCGGGTCCGGTTCGGGGATCACTCCCGATCCTGATCGGCGGTGGAGGTGAAAAGGTGACCCTGCGGATCGTCGCCCAGCATGCCACCATCTGGAATGGCCAAGGCGAACCGGAGGTGCTTGGCCGAAAAAACCGGATCCTCGATGAATGGTGCGGTAGGGTCGGTCGTGATCCCCAGGAGATTGAGCGCTCAGCGCAGATCTTTGGTTCGCAACTGGACAAGCTGGACGACTACCTGGTCGCTGGGATCACCCATTTCATTTGTGACGCAAAAGGACCGGACTACGACCTCGCACCACTCCACAAGCTCATCGCCTGGCGGGACGCGCAGGGGAGCTGATCGATTTGAGCGACATGTCTCACGCGCCTGACACAGAAGGAGCGAGCAGCATCGGCCGGCGTGCTCGTCAACGCAGTCTCACGCCTTGAGCCGCACCAGCTGCTGAGCGTTCTCCTGGATATCAGTACCTGAAGACTGTCCAGGAGGCTCCACGGGTCGCCTCAGAGGCTATGCCTATCAGGGATGGATGACCATGCGCATCACCCCAGAGCAGGCCGCCTACTGTCCCAAGAGCCGAGCCCTAGAGAATGCTATTGTCGTCTCCCATGCCGTGGTCTATGAATGCCCGGACGGACTGAGAGTCACGCTCTGCGCTGATGCGCAGTCGGCAGATGAGTTGGCGGGGGGGCATCAGAAGAAGGGCCACCGGGCCTAGATGGTCGCGGTTGAGGGCGAGGGGCTGCTGGTCCATGCCGATTAGCTTTTCCCCCGGCTTCAGTTATCGTGTCTTTAACCACACGATAACTCCTGCTACAACGTTCCTCTCCTAACTCTCCGAAACCTTGATAACGGCGGGCTTTTCGCTATACTTGCCACAACGCTAAGCCTCGGATACCTTCCAAGCAGAATGTCGCCGGTTCGAGTCCGGTCTCCCGCTCCAGAAAAATCCCATAAAATCAACGAAAACGGCCTCTCATGCGAGAGGCCGTCGATGTGCCCGTACCGGAATGGGTACCAATTGGGTACCACCGTTTGCAAAGTGGAGCATCGCCGTGATCAGTGGCTACCTTCCGGGACATATCGACATCAATGTCGTCAGGTTCCATCTATCCCGCGATCTGACATTCGACTGCGACATCGACTGCATATGGAGCGTAGCCCGAAGAGCGCGATGTCGATGGCCTGTATGACGTTGATAATGCCGGGGGCGCGATCGTCATCGCCGCCCCCGGCGTGACCGGCTTCCTTGATCACGTCGCGTGACTGCGTGCGAGCCCGGAGGGATTCGAGAGACAGACGGTCAGATTAGGCCTACAATCGATCACAACCGGGACCACGAAAGACGCGCCAGGCTCTGATTCGACGAAAGCAGCTCGGATGATGAGTTCCCAGCTGTTGTCGCCTTGTGGCGTGCCGTGTGGGCCTCGACTGGATGAACAAGAAATAGCAGACGACGACGGTAGTGGGTCAGTTTGATTTGAATAGAAAAGCGGCGTACATAATCACTACGCACGCCGCTTCTATATTCAACAGGTGCTAGGGCACTTGATCCTTGCCCCACCGGGCCGCTGCTCCTTTTCTACCGATCTCCTGTCGTTGCTCTCTCGTAAGTGCAGCGGCCCGGGCGGCACCGCCTTTCTTTCCCCCTTTGCGTCCGAGCGCGACGGCGGCGGGGTCTTAGCCATTGTCTATCGGTTCGCGCTCGGGCGCACTCTCCTCCGTCGCGGCCTCAACGATGCTGACCACTATCTGGTTCAGGTCGCGCGATATGGGGGTGATTCGTTTCGGCGCCATGTCCGCCCTCTCTGTATTCGTGTCGCGGTTGGTAAGCTCTTGAACGCTCGGCGTCTAATTCCTCTAAAAATCGGCGCACCCGCTGCTCCGAGAATTCCAGCATTTCACCGATGTCTCGACGACGCTCGTCCTCCAACTCGCCCCGAGAGCTATTCTGAGCGTAACGTCGCTTCGTCATCTTGATCCTCCTCCTTCTGGGGCACAAGGCCGACGTAAGACTCCAATGAACGTAAATGTTCCCGCAGTTCATCGAATAAGTCATTAAGTGTGTCGTCAGGCTCACACACGGTGAGTCCCAACGTCTCGGCTTCCGCCACGTCGATGACGAACTCATGTGCCGGGTACTTTTCTACCAGTGCTCGGTAGTTCGCCTCTCGCTGGGTTTTCTTGTGGCTCTCCTTTGGGCTACAGATTCGTCGGCAATAGTCAATTGCAAGGCTGCTATCGAGGCCGAACGCGCCCAGGTCGTAAGGTTCGATCTTGTCCAAGATCGGCTTTGCCAGTTCAACGGCCAACTTACTCGCTGTTTCGAGCGCAAGTTGGGGGGCAATCTGTTGCCTGAACAGGAACGTGATACTCGTGTCCAGCGCGGTCAGCGTGTACTCCCGCAGATACTTGACCGCCTGAAATGCCTCTAATGGTGACTGACGCTCACCCATGAAGAATTTGGTATTCCGCTTGCTCAACACCTGTGGATCGAGTGGCCCGAGTTGGGCGATATCGGAGAGCACGATATTGCTCGACCCGAGGCAGATCAAAGTGGCACCGCTTGCCGCGAAGTCTGGAACCAATGCCTGCCAGTCGTCGGTGTAGCGCGCTAGTAGTCGGGCTGTGCGATAACACGCGGTCAGCTCACCCCCCGGCGAGTGGATGAGGATGTCGAGGTTGTTGTTAGCCCCAACAGCCTTGAGTTGTTTCCGCCAGCTATATACTTGCTCGGCCACTTCCTCATTGATCATCCTGGAGACGAGCACGAAATGGATCCGAAGCCGCCGGGCTACGCCTACCCGCATCCGGACTTCTTTCAACGGGTGTATGTCGGCGAGGCCGTTGCGTCTGTGCCGGAGGGCAAGCTGGACGATGGTTACGAGGTGAGATCCGAGTTCGTTCCCATGACGGACATTGACCATCATTCCTTGACACCCATTGAGCGGGTCTACCTGGATGCGGC
>JAUJLY010000057.1 GCA_030447145.1 Thermomicrobiales bacterium | reverse complement strand
GGAGGGCTTCATTTCCGGGCATAGCGAGCATTGGCGGCGAATCTTTGCGAGGACATGCTCGTCGTTGTATCGAAATCGCGGCCTGATCGGTTCCTCGAATATTTGGTACACCACGGTCTGGTCCTGCAAGCCCGTCATTCAGAGCCGAAGGCGATGAATCCCAGGCGAAGCCAGTATCCGTGGCATGACCACCAGCGTTTCCACCATGGCGCTTCGCGTAGGACTCTGAGGGTGAGCCCGCAGGGCGAAAAGCATGAGCAAGCCTTTGGCTCTGCTCAGAATGACGGGTTTTCTTGCCAGTGGTTGCGGCACGGCCGCGCGCAGCCGACCTACGGGATTTCGATGTCGGGCTGGTGGACCTTGCGGTGCTCAACGGAGACGATGCTGCAGATCTGTTCCACGGCGCCGTCGAGCTTGCCATCCTCGTTGAAAACCACGTAGTCGAAGTTCCGTGCTTCCTCGAGTTCGGCGGTCGCGGTGGTGAACCGCTTCATCAGCACCTCGGGATCGTCGGTCTTGCGGTCACGAAGGCGATTAAGCAGGGCCGGCATCGATTCCGGGCAGAGGAAGAGCGAGATGGTGTTCGGGATAAGACGACGCAGCGTCGCGGCTCCCTTGACGTCGACCTTGATGATGACATCACGGCCCTGCTCAAGTCCCCGGACAATCGGGCTGCGGGGAACTCCGTAGTGGTTGTCGTAAACCAGGGCGTTCTCGATAAAATCATTCTTCTCGATACGATCGAGGAACTCTTCTTTCGAAAGAAAGATGTAGTGGACGTCGTCGATCTCGCCGGGCCGCATTGGCCGAGTCGTGGCCGTGACAACATATTGCGCGTCCGTGAAGACGTTCCGCAGCGATTCGATGACGGAATCCTTGCCGACGCCTGAAGGGCCCGAGATGATGAAGACCCGAGGTTTGTTTCCCTTTCGGATGCCCGTGATTAGGGCATTCCCCTCCGCGTAGAGCTGCCCAAGTCTGGCATCATGGTCTGAAGGAAATGTTTCAGACATCGCTGATGTCGACGGCGTGTTCTGTGCCAAGAGGAGTTTCTCCCTGTTGCGAGCGTCCGGCCGGGTCCCGTGATGCCGGAGAAGATGCATTCATCAAGAGTTAGGGTACACGAGAATGTTTGATGTGTTGACCGCAGGTGCAGTCGTAGACGAGTTGCGCCGCTCGGTGCTTGATGGGCGGATCCAGCGGCTGGGGCTTGTCGATGCTGTCACCATCGGTGCCGAGATTTATGCCCAGGGACGCCGCCGGCATCTGATTGCCAGTGCCGATCCGCAGAATCCGCGGATTCATCTCACGCGATCGATGCCCTCGACCGATCCCAACCTGATCACGCCGTTCGGGCTGCAGCTACGGAAGTACATCCGGGGAGGGTTCTTGATTGGTATTGAGCAGCCACCCCTTGAACGGGTGATTCGACTCAGTATAGCCAAGCGCATGGCATCCCTCAATACATCGGGAGTAGAAGAGGGCCCTGACCACGAGGAGGAAGGAGGGGAAGACGACATCTGGTCGGGCCAGGACGTCTCAAGGCTGGAGCTGGTGATCGAGATCATGGGCCGGCACAGTAACCTCATCCTCGTTGACGACCAGGGCCTCGTGCGCGAGAGCGCCAAGCGCGTCACCTCATCCATGAGCCGTGTGCGGCCAATTCTTCCGAAGGTGCCGTACGACCTGCCACCACCACCTGACAAGACGGACCCTCGACGGGTGACTTCGCCGTCCATGGAGCAGTTTCTGGTCAGTTCGAAGCCGGATGCGAAGCTTGCTGATCTCCTGGTGCGGGGGTATAGGGCGATCAGCCCGCAGATTGCACGTGAAGCTGCTTTTCGCGTTGCTGGAGACGCTGGCGTGAAGGTCGCGGCACTGGGCCAGGAGGACGCGCGGGAGATCGCCCAGGTCGTACGCGGGATCTTTCAGCCCTTACTCACGGCTGAATGGGAGCCACATTTGTATGAGAGGGATAGTCTTCCCATCGGCTATGGTGCCGTTCCCATAACATATCTCGCGAGCGAGGCCGAAGACGTGCCGCTCGAATCGATCTCGGAGGCGATTGAGCGAGCCCAGGATGCTACGGGTGAGGTTACGCCGAAGGACCACGCCCAGCGACGTGCACGGCTGCTTCAGGCTATTAACGCGGCTATCAAATCGGTGGATACACGTATCCGGTCACTACAACAGCAGCATGAGCGAACCCGCGATACCGAGCGCGTGCGTCGGTGGGGCGAGACGATCTACGCCTATCTCTGGCAAATACAACCAGGAGATGTGGAGCTGATCGTGGAGACCGAAACAGGTGAGGAGAAGATTCCGCTTGATCCGGCGAAGGATCCCAAAGAGATTGCCCAGGACTATTTCGAGGAGTATCGGAAGGCACAGAAGGCTGGCAACACGCTTCCGGAGCGGATCGAAGCAGCCGAGAACGAGCGGCGGTATCTCGAGCAACTGCGAATGCAGTCTCAGCAGGCCGAGGGATTTGCCGCGATCGAGGCGCTTCGTCAGGAATATGAGGAGCATAGTCGTGGCCGACATGCTGTGGAGGAAAAATCAGGCCACAAGGCGTCCCGAAAGCAGTCGGCGCGGAAGGTCGCTCCGCTCACCGATGACGACGGCAACCTGATCTATATCGGACGATCGGGGCGTGAGAATGAGCAGGTTACCTTCGAGATCGGGGGATCGGATGATCTCTGGCTTCATGCGCGTGGGGTACCTGGTTCGCACGTGATCCTCCGGATGCGAGTACCCTCCCAGGAGCCGGATGACAATGCGGTTGAGACAGCGGCGTCGCTCGCCGCGTATTACTCTGGCTCACGGGAGAGCGGCACGGTGGAGGTCGATGTCACCGCGCGCCGACACGTACGAAAGATCAAGGGTGGCGGCCCCGGGATGGTGACGTACCGGAACGAGCGGACAATCGCGGTAAGGCCGTCGGACGAATCGCAGCTTCGCAAGGCCGGACAGATCGAGTAGGGACCAGCCCACGGCCGGCGGATAGTGTTACACCGCATCTTGGCAGATGCAGCAACACGCTTGTGAGGCTTGTGGTCCTTCCATGAGATTCCGGAGGGTCTGTCTATAGAGGTATGCCGACAAGAACGGCCCCGGGCTTTTGCCTTGGGTCGTTCGCCTTGCACTCATGGGAGACCGCTAGATGTCGTCGGCCTTTTCGATCCGGCTGGGGACGAGTTCGACTTCCTGGGCATCATCGCTGGAGAAATTCTCACCGCGCAGACCTGTCTTGGCGAAGATCGATGAGATGATGATCCCGAATTCGTAGAGGATGACAAGCGGGATCGCGACAATGGCCATGTTATAGGGATCCGTGCTTGGCGTGATGATCGCCGCAGCGACCAGCAGGAGCATGAATGCGTACTTGCGCCACTTGCGCATCTGCCGAGGCGTGATGACACCGATCTTGGCGACGATGAACATGATCACTGGTAATTGGAACGCGATCCCCAGTCCGATCATCAAGGTCATAAAGAAGGAAACAGTCTCGTTTCCGTCCGGGTTCCAGTCGAACGCGTTTGTGTTCCAGTTCGACAGGAAATACAGGGCACGAGGCGCGGCGATGAAATATCCGTAATACACGCCTATGGCAAAGAGGATGGTCGTGAAGGGTAAGGCGCTGAAGAGGACGCGCTTTTCCTTGCGCGTCATGCCCGGTGCAAGGAATGCTACGAACTGATATACGATGACCGGCATACAGATCGCGATGGCGACGTAGAGGGCGATCTTGAACGTCAGCGTGAGCGTCTCCGTCGGAGATTTGACGTCGAGTCCATCAACAGCATTGGCCTTGTTGCTGATGTCCGAGAGAATGCGACCGGCGATAAAGAAGCCGAAGAGGAACGTCGGAACGATCGCGATCACCATCTTCATGATGCGATCGCGGAGCTCCTCGAGGTGCTCCTGCAGCGTCATCTCGTCAAAGACGTCGGGCTCGTCCGTGATTTCAGGGAGACGGGGAACTCTTATTTTTCCGAAAGGAAGACTCTTGAGGGTGCGCGCCATGACGGATCTTTCTCTCCTGGATGATCCTGCCCAAAGTCCGGGCAGATGATCGCTACCTGTGGAGTGTCTCAGCGCGAGGTCGGACCATGTAGCTCAGCAGCGTTATGGACGACCAGGATGGATACACGGTTCGTCGGCACCCGGGCGATCCGGGGTATTCAGGAGGAGAAACTCCCGCATTGTTGCTATTGGTCGTTCGCTCGCAATAGGCAGGTGAATGCACGTGAAGATTTTATTCCGCACGCGCATTCGTCCGCGGCCAGAATCAGGATTCTAGGATGCGGAACTCTGCTCGATGTAGTTTACCGCATCACCGACAGTACGGATCTTCTCGGCGTCCTCGTCCTTGATCTCAAGGTCGAACTCCTGCTCCATCGCCATAATGACCTCAACGAGGTCCAGCGAATCCGCATTCAGGTCGCCAATGAATTCGGCTTCCGGGACAACCTGTTCGGCGTCGACGCCAAGACGATCGGTGACAATATTCTGAACACGCTCAAGAGTGGTAGCCAAGACTGTCCCTCCTCATTCGAGAACTGTTTGCCATGGGTGCCTCAAGATGAGGAGAAGCCCCCTTCACAATGGTGCAGCTTTTCCAGCGTCACACCTGTGAATTACCGCCGATCCGGGCAGTTCAGGTGCTACGCAGCACAAGAAGCATACCCGGGAGATTCTACATGAACCACACGGCAAGGGGTAGGCAAAGGAAGGCTCGATATTGCAGTGGAAATGCTGCTAATACATCCCCGCTTGGCCCGCGTACGGGTTCATGCTTACCAGGCACTTGGACTAGCGGCTGCTGTGCTTTCGCTTCGCCGGAAGATCCTTGCTGATGGTGCCGAGGACGCCATTGACAAAGCGCCCGGAGTTGGGGCCGCCGAAGCGCTTGGCGATCTCCACTGCCTCATTGATGACCACCTTGTAAGGGACATCCGGCGCGTAGAGCAGTTCGTAGATGGCAAGCCGAAGGACATTACGGTCGATCGCGGCGAGCTGCGGAATGGGAAACTGGGGAGCCGCCTTTTCGATCAACGGATCAATCCCGTCCTGATGCTCGATGATGCCGTGAACGATAGCTGTAGCGCGGTCTGCTACAGGCTGCGGGATGTCCTCCAGCTGGGTTTCATCCTCATCGGTGGTCTCCGTCGTGGATGCTGGCAGATCGACATCGTCGCCACTTCGCATCCGTTCGAGGATCTCTTGCAGGTCATGTTCTGTCAGGTCGCGCTCATAGAGAGCCTGCATCGCCAGGACGCGTGCCTGGTGGCGCACCCCGGACATGTCGACATACGCGCCCTTTCCAAAGCCAGCCGGGACGGAGGCTTTCCCCTTTCGGGGGCCTTTCGATCCCGATCTGCTGGATGATTGCTTCTTCGGTTCGGGTTTCGAGGGTTCTAAACGCTCGGATGGATCCGCGCTCATACGTCAGGCTCTATTCCTTGATTGTCATGATTGCGTTGCGGCTGCTCAGACAGCCGGATCGACAATGTGGTCGATGTAGATGTTGACGCTTCTAACGGTCATGCCGAGCATACGGCCGGCTGCGACGCCAACCTTGCGTCGTATCTCGTCTGCAAGGGGAGAAATATTCGTGCCACGGCGAACCGCGATAGAGATGTCCGCGTCGATCTGATCACCGTCCACGCTGACGCGAACCTTGCCGTCGTCAAAGGATTTGCCGCCCGATGACGGCGTCTCGTCGTTCTTGCGGCGTTTGCCCAGTTTGAGCTCGAGCACACCAGAGATGTCCGAGACGCTGACCTCAATGAGCTGAATCAGGACCGCAGGCGCAATGCGGACTGTGCCGCGAACTTCCGTTGCATCGTCTGCCTGGAATGTCGCATTGGCCTCCGCCTTGTCGAGGGAGGGTGCGATCTGCTTGTCCGGCGCCTGATGGTCCGTCATATGCGTTATCTCCCGATCGGCAATCGCTGCGGCATGGCGTCTTCTTCAGCCGCATCCTTGAGACGGGTACCCAGGCGGCTCATCAACTCTGGAATGAACCCAGTATGGACCTCGCCCCGCTGAAAGGCCGCGTCAGCGAGAATTTCCCGGTGGAACGGGATAGTGTGGGTCACGCCCGTCAGGACGGTCTCTCGCAAGGCACGCTCCATCCGCGCGACGGCCTGCTCCCGCGTGCTGCCCCAGGTGATCACCTTGCCAAGCAACGAGTCGTAATTCGGGGGAATGGAATAGCCACTGAACAAGTGTGAATCCATCCGAACACCCGGTCCGCCGGGAGCAACATAGGTTTCGACAGTGCCAACAGATGGCCGGAACTCGTTCGCGGCATCCTCCGCGGTGATGCGGCACTCGATGGAATGGCCACGCGGCTTGAGCTGCTCCGGGTGAATGGTGAGCCTCTCGCCCGCGGCGACCCTGATCTGCCAGGCCACCAAATCGAGGCTGGTGACTTCCTCGGTGATCGGATGCTCGACCTGGATGCGGGTATTCATCTCCATAAAATAGAAGTGCCCGTCCGTATCGAGCAAAAACTCAAGTGTCCCTGCGCTCCAGTAGTTGGCTGCCCTAGCGCCCTTCTCGGCAGTCTTCAACAGGTTTTGACGCACCTTGTCCGACAGATGAGGTGCCGGGGCCTCCTCAACAACCTTCTGGTGGCGGCGCTGCAGCGAGCAATCCCGTTCGCCGATCGCCACGACGTTTCCGTGCTGGTCGCCGATCACCTGTACCTCGACGTGACGCGGCCGCTGAAGGTAGCGCTCCATATACACATCGCCATTGCCGAAGGCGCTCTCTGCCTCCGACTGGGCAACGGGATACCCACGGGTCAATTCGGCATCGTTGGTGGCAACGCGCATGCCGCGCCCGCCGCCGCCAGCCACGGCCTTGATGACGACTGGATACCCGATCTCCCGGGCAGCCTGACGGGCATGTGTCAGCGTGGGCACGATGCCTTGCGTACCGGGAAGCAGGGGGACTCCGGCGGCTTTCATGACCTTCCGGGCCTCAGCCTTGTTACCCATCTTCTCGATCACGTCCGGCGGTGGCCCGATGAAGGTTAGGCCGACCTGCTGGCAAATCTCCGCAAGGTAGGCGTTTTCCGCGAGAAAGCCGTATCCGGGATGAATGGCATCGCAACCCGTAACGAGCGCCGCGCTTATGACTGCCGGGATGTTGTTGTAGGAGCGGGCCGCGGGCGCGGGGCCGATACAGACAGCTTCATCGGCCAGACGGACCGGCAATGAATCGTGGTCTACGTCGCTATACGCAACAACCGCAGGGATGCGGAGATCCCGGCAGGCCCGTAGAATTCGCAGCGCGATTTCACCACGATTGGCAATGAGGATCTTCTTGAACATTGAGTGGCCTCCTTCCAGAAAAGAGCGTCCGGGGCGTTCGGTGGTGCAAGATGGGTCGGCTGTTCGTCAGGGCCGTGAGGCGAGCTTCGCCAGTGATGATGGGGAGCATGGAATATGCCCTTCAACTATCACGTGCTCTAGGATGCCATGAAGAGGCCACCGTCGACGGAGAGGGTGTTGCCGGTGATGAACCCCGCGTCCGGAGAAGCGAGAAAGGCGACTGCGTTTGCAACATCCTCGGGGCTGCCGAAGCGACCGAGCGGCGTGTTCTCCAGCAGGTTCTGCTTCAGGTCCTCGGGGAGGACGTCCGTCAGGCGGGTGTCAATGAAACCAGGGGCCACGGCATTGACCGTGATGCCGCGCGAGCCGACCTCCTTTGCCAGGGATTTGGTGAGGCCGACCAGACCAGCCTTCGCGGCCGCGTAGTTTGCCTGGCCGGCATTGCCGACAAGACCAACGACGGAGGTCAGGTTGATAATGCGACCGGAGCGTTGCCGAAGCATGGGACGAACCGCGGCCTTGCTGGTCAGGAAGGCGCCCTTGAGGTTGGTCGTTAGCACCGAATCCCAATCCGCCTCACTCATACGCATGATGAGGTTGTCGCGCGTAATGCCCGCATTGTTGACCAACACATCGATCGATCCGAGTTCCTTCACTGCGGTGTCCACGGTAAGTTGCGCGCCTTCCTGGGTGGAGACATCCGCCGCGATCACCTTCACGCTCCGGCCAGATCCTGCCAGTTCCTTTTTTGTCGCCGCCGCAGCTTCAGTATCCCCGCGGTAGGTGAGGACCAGATCAAACCCGTCCTTCGCCAGGCGCCGAGCGATTGCGAGACCGATTCCACGGGTGCCGCCGGTTACGACGGCCACGGATGAGCGGAGTGCTTCAGTCATCGGGGAACTCCTCTTATGCTCGCAAGGTGTGAGACCTGCGTTGCGCGGGCCGTGTCGGATGCAGGGATTGGCAAGATCTGGCTCTAGGATGCCGGAGTTGCCGGGCTCGTGCCATCGGTTCCCCAGCGAACCAGGCCGGCAGCCCAGGCTAGACCAGCGCCGAATGCGACCAGGACGACATTATCGCCCTCCTTGAGCACACCCGCATCAGCGGCTTCCGCCAAGGCAATCGGCACAGACGCCGCCGATGTGTTCCCAAAGCGGTCGACATTGATCCAGACCTTCTCCTCTGGCAGTTGAAGTTGACGCTGTGCAGCCGAGATGATCCGGGCGTTGGCTTGGTGTGGGATCAGCATGTCAACCTGATCCAACGTAAGACCGGCCTTCTCGATGGATTTGAGCGCCGCGTCACCCATGACCTGGACGGCGAAGCGAAAGACCTCACGCCCGTTCATCTGGAGGTGTGGCCGGGAGTCGGGGAAAATGTCCGCGGATTCCGGCACCATCTGCGCCCAGCCAGGAACGTAGAGATGCTTGTGCCCGGCACCATCCGCACCCAGCTCCGTCGAAAGAAGCCCACGTGGCTCGGATGAGCTTTCAATAACCACCGCTCCAGCGCCGTCGCCGAAGAGGACACAGGTGCCGCGGTCCGTATAGTCGATGTAGCGGGTCAGCGTGTCGACGCCAATCACCAACGCACGATTGTACATGCCTCCGTTGACGAACTGGGTTGCGACCGCAAGTGCCGTGACGAATCCGGCACAAGCGGCACCGACGTCGAATGCGGCGGCGCTCCCGCCAATCTCGGCCTGGACCAGGCAGGATTGCGAAACCAGGAAATCGTCCGGTGTGGCAGTTGCGACGACAATCAGGTCCACATCGTCAGCAGTGCACCCTGCCTTCTCCATGGCTTTACGGGCCGCGTCCGTGGCAAGCGAAGTAGTGCTATCGTTGGCGCCTACAATGCGGCGTTCACGGATGCCGGTGCGAGAGACGATCCACTCATCGCTCGTCTCGACCATCCGTTCGAGATCCTGATTAGTCAGCACCCGGTCGGGAACAGCAACTCCCCAACCGGTGATTGCGGCATTAGGCATCGACAGTCCTTGCTCGTGCCAAGTGTCGGGTCCATCCTGTATGGTTGCATCGCATTGCCGGGCAGGGACGGAGGGGCCGGGGACAACGCCGGGATGAACGAAGTTCAATCACATGATACCGGGTTCATGGCTGGAACGCGCAAAGAGAAAGGCGGGAGAGCTTGCACTCACCCCGCCTCTGCTTGCTTGCGCCGCGTCCAATGTCATGAACCTCTCGGTCCAGGACTATCGGGAGCTGCTGGGACGCTGGCGCTCCTCGATGTCGATCACCTGGCGTCCCCGATACTGACCGCATGTCGGGCAGACGTGGTGCGGCTGCTTCATGGAGCGGCAGTTGCTGCACGGCACAAGGTTGGGAGCCGCAATGAAATGGTGGCGGCGACGGTTGCCCTGGTGGGCCCGGCTAATTCGTTGCTTGGGAAGCGCACCCATCGATGATTCTCCTCTAGAGTTGCACCTGCGGCAGGCTGGCTGCTACGAGGTGACTGATCTCAATTGATCCATCGCCACATCGGCGATATCGTCCTGTGTGTGAACAATGCGTTCACACATCATCCAAAAGTTGTTCGAGTGCAGCAAACCGGGAATCCGATTGAGCCTCTGACTCATTTGGAATCTCCGGCGGACCTGGGCAACGCTCTCCACAATCCGGGCGCATTGGCAGTGCCAGCAGGATGTTCTGTCGCAGCATCTCCGTCAGGTCCATCTCGTGGGCGTCGTCGATCTCGAATCCGAGCTCGTCGTCATCCTCGTCCTGGTCGTCGGAGGGCTTACGGGCTGACGTGATCCCGGAGCCGCTTCGCACATCCACCGTTTGTCGAAACTGTTCGGTCAACGTTGCAGTAAAAGGCTGATCGTACAGTTCAAGACATCGACTGCATTCGAGCTCGACATCACCGCTGATCGTGCCCGTTACCAATACGCCGGACCGAAGCCGGGTCAGGCGAAACTGCCCAAGAACGCTGCTCGCGACGAGTTCCTCATCGAGCGGGAAGGAGGTCAGCGTCAGCTCCAGTTCACGGATGCTGCCGACGTCCTCCATCAGGAGCGATGCGACGTTCAGTCGCGTATCGTTGATGAGCTTAATAGCGCCTGTTCTGTCTGTTGCCATGAAATACCACCCTTCGTACGAGGGCCCGGATCTACCTGTCTCCGGCGATACGCACGAAGACGCCGGGGATTCCTCCCGGCGTAACCGTGACAGTATACGCGGAGGCTGGCGGGAGGGTCAACATGCCCTCCGCGAGACTGAAGACCATCGATGACGGCCCCATAGCCAAGTCACCAAAGAGCAGCGATTCTCCTTCAGTCGGAGATGAGGGATCAGGAGGCGACAGAGCACTGATCCTCCAAGTCCAGCATCATGTCCGAATGGATCGAACGAGGACGGCTCCCAAGCGCAACATCAGTTCGTGAAACTGCTCGATTAGGACTTTACGGTATCGGGGACATAGGATGCATGTTCCCTCACTGTGGTGCACATCCGTAAATGCCACGATAGATGGTGGGGAGGTTCGTCTGCAGCGTGAGCGGGTAGTGAGTCGTCCGGCGGGGGATCAGAATACGCTATGAT
>JAUJLY010000387.1 GCA_030447145.1 Thermomicrobiales bacterium | reverse complement strand
GACCTGTCAACTGAAACCGCAAGAAGGACGCGAATAACTCGACCACGACCACCGCTTCGCGCAGGATTCTTCGCTCCGATCAGAATGACGGAGGTCTTAGCGGTCCACGTCACTTTCGAAAAAGTGATGAACCGCGTGACCCTGATGTCTGCTCTGCGAAACGATCGATTGCGAAAGGCCGCTTTTTGTGATGACCGATAGCTCCCACGGCCACCCCGAGACCCCCTTCGAAGAGCGATACCAGCATGCCGTTGAGGATTTGCAGCTCTCCCGCAACCTGACCAACTTCCAGCAGTCATGGAAGCAGTCACGCGGTGCCGTCATGGAGGATATCGACTTCCAGGCGCTGCGAAAGCAGATGAAAGCTGTGAAGAGCGAGGCGATCGATAACCTCGATCGTTACCTGGATCAGTTCATCGAGTCAGCGAAGCGCGCAGGTACCACTGTGCACCTGGCCGATGATGCTGACCACGCGACCCGCATCGTACGTGACCTCGCGCGACCACGATCCGTGAAACTTGTTGCCAAATCGAAGTCGATGGTCAGCGAGGAGATCGAGCTCAACGAGGTGCTCCTTGAGGATGGGATCGAGGTCGTCGAGACGGATCTCGGAGAATGGATCGTCCAACTCCGTGGAGAGCGGCCCAGCCACATGGTGATGCCCGCCATCCACCTGGCACGTGAACAAGTGGGCGAAATCTTCAGCGAACGCCTCGGCCGGGAGATCTCCCGCGACAATGTTGAGGAGCAGGTCCATGCAGCCCGGGATGCTATCCGCGATGTGTTCTTCAGTGCAGGCATGGGGGTTACCGGTGCCAACGCGTTGATCGCCGAATCCGGCACGGTGATGATGGTCACGAATGAGGGGAATGGCCGCCTCACATCATCCATCCCACCGCTCCACGTTGTTCTCGCGGGCATCGAGAAGCTGGTTCCCACGTATGAGGATGCAGTGACGCAGCTTCGGCTGCTCGCCCGCAGCGCAACGGCCCAACGCCTGACCGTCTACACAACCTTCATCCAGGGACCGAGTCCCGGCCATGAACAGCACATCGTCCTCGTCGACAATGGGCGCCGGACCATGCGTGACTTGCCCGAGTTCCGTGAGGCGTTGCACTGCATCCGTTGCGCTGCCTGCGCCAATGTCTGCCCGCCCTATCGTGAGGTCGGCGGCCACGTCTTTGGCTATATCTACTCCGGCGCCATTGGGCTCGTCGTCACCCCCTTCATGCACGGAATCGACGCTGCCGCTGGCCCTCAGAGCCTTTGCCTCTCCTGCAATGCCTGCGAGGTGGTCTGTCCGGTGGAGATTCCACTGCCCCGGCAAATCCTCGATGTGCGCGCCATGGTGATGAAACAGAAGGGGATGAAGCGGAGCAAGCGAGTTATTCTCTCCACCTACTCCCGGCCCAGTGTGGCGAACCTACTGCTCAAGATCGGCACCCGGGCCCAAAGGCCATTGACAGGGGGCAAGAAGCTCATTCGCGCCAGCAATGCGCCGATCCTGCACAAGCAGACCCGCTGGCGGAGCCTGCCCGCGCTTGCCTCAACCCGGTTATGGGAGCGCCCCGCCGCGCCGGAAGCCGCGAGCCAGATGGGACCTTCCACGCCGATCCAGACCGAAGCCGCCGGGGTCTGGGTCGCCCTCTTCCCAGGCTGCATGACGGACCGGCTCTACCCCGAACAGGGCAAAGCGGTCATCAAGGTGCTGGAGGGACTCGGGGTGACACTGGTCTATCCGCCCTCTCTCCACTGCTGTGGGCTCATCCCGAACAACTCCGGCGATACCGGCAATGCAAAACGTCTTGCCCTGCACACGATGCGGTCGCTCGAATCAATCGAGGCCGATTACATCGTTTCGCCAAGCGCGAGTTGCGTGGCGATGATGGCGCAGGACTACCTGCATCTCTTCCGCGACGACGAAGAAGTGTTGCCCCGGGCAGAAGCCCTTTCTCGGAAGATCATGGACTTTACATCCTTCCTGGTGAACGTCGCGAAGCTCCCGCCTGGTAGCCTGGCAGCGACCGATTGTTCCCACCGCACCGTCACCTACCACGATTCATGTCAGGGGCTCAACGCACTCGGCTTGAGGAGTGAACCACGCTACCTCATTGAAAAGGTCATGGGTGACGAGGTCGTTGAGCTCGCGGAGAACAGCCTGTGTTGTGGATTCGGGGGCTCATTCAGCATCGAGTACCCGGCAGTTGCCGAGCGCCTGATGAACCGAAAGCTGGATAACGCGCACGCAACCGGCGCGGCAGTCGTCGTGACGGACAACCAGGGCTGCATCATGCACCTTCGGGGCGGGACCGATGCCGGCAACCGACCGCTCAAGGTCCGACACATCGCGGAGCTGCTGGCCGAGCGCATCGCGGAACGTTGAGGGCGATGAGGGCGGAACCGACTCCGGCCTCTGTCGCAATTGGACTACTGCAACAGCATGTGATGGCATGGGAACGCTACGCCTTCCCAGCTAACATGAGGTTGTCGAAGGTGATGCGATCGGAAATGCCCGGCCAGTGACAGGTGGCGGATGGGCACCTCACGGAATGGCATCGAAGGCATAAACTCGTTTTAGGCGGGTCGGTGATGGATGAGCGAACCACGGCAAGGGAACGCTCCTCCACCCAGCAGGTTCGAACCCGCTTCCTTACGGTCGAGGGCCCCGCGCCCAAGTGCCGTCCCGAAACCACAGTCTTCCTGTTGATAGAAACTGTAAGACACTCTGAATAGACCTCTTTTGAGAGTGTCGCCCGCCCGACAACGAGGCAGACGGAGCCCTGCGCAATCAGTCGTGGCGCCGGGTCATGCGGTCCCGGGCCGCAACGGACGCTGGTGCGAAGTCATCAGGAGCTGGCGTGTACGGAATCTTGACACCGCCGCTGAGCACGACCTCTAAACCACCCGCAGCCTCAAGGCGCTGATGCTGGTCCGCTTTCGCTTCCTGGTTGACCCTCTCTGGGTCGACGATCAATCGCAACTCTTGCTCACAGGCGCGAAGCACATCAGCATACCGATGATCCTGGGCGAGCTCACACAGTTCGTTTGGGTC
>JAUJLY010000386.1 GCA_030447145.1 Thermomicrobiales bacterium | reverse complement strand
GGAGCTCCTTGCCCGCCTGCGGGCACTCGTCCGCCGGAGCACCGGATCGGACCAGGTTGACCCTGGTTATGTAAGCGACGATTTGTCGATCAACTTTGCAAGGCGTGAGGTCCTCCTGAACGGGGATGTGGTCCGGCTGACCTCAACAGAATACCGCTTGCTTGAAGTGCTGGCCCAAAACGCCGGTCACGTCGTTCCCCATCAGCTCCTGCTGGAGAAGGTCTGGGGATCGGATTGGGTCTCCGACCCCAACTATCTCAAGGTCTTCGTGCGCCGGCTCCGACAAAAGCTGGGAGACGATTCCCAGAACCCGCGTTATATCCACACCGAGTGGGGGCAGGGCTACCGGATGGCGACAACAAAATGAGTGTTCCAACATAGCGTACCCTCCTGTTCACCGCCATTCACCAGGACGCCCGGAACCGTTCACCGGTTATTACCGGCCCGTACACGTGCACGGGGGACACTTACCGATGGACGCATCAGGCACTTGCGCCGGCAAACGCTGCGCGCTGTGCACCGCAAATATGGGAGCCACCACGTGAATGTACGTTGTTGAAGAGTCGTTGGAGCATCCAAGTCACAGCATGTCGAATTGGGCCGACTGGCTTCCCACGGCTGCCGCTAATGAGGTGTTGAGCGTGTCTCCGTGGCCCGGATCCAGGATACCCACGTGAGTGCCGCAACCTCCCGATCCACCGCGTTCCAACAGTTCCTGACACCAGACGGGCCGGTCACCACCTCAAGCCGGCTCAAGATCGTGGCAGCTTTCGCTGTCCTGACGTTGGCGGCCCACGTGATTTCCGGCGGAAGGTGGACCTCCATCCTGGCTGGTGCTACCAGCATTCTGTTTGTTTTCTCTTTTATCCCCAAGCTCTCAGCGCTCGTTGGGCCCGTTGCAGCGTATGCTGGGGTGTGGTTCGTTTTCAACATCTTGCGCGCCAAAGCCAACGACACGCCATGGGCGGATGACGTCATGGGCTTCGTCCCACGGCTGGAGGCGTGGCTAGGCGGGGGCCGGATTCCCACAGCGGTTCTCCAGGACACCTTCTACGATGGAAGAACCATCGATCGGTTCGACTATGCTTGGACGACGATCTACCTTTCCTTCTTCATCGTCCCGCATCTCGTGGCGCTCCTTTTACTATGGCGGAATCGACTCAAGTTCTGGCGATATGTCGTGGCGTCGGCGGTGCTCTTCACATTGGCGCTCGCGTGTTTCTTCATTATTCCCACCAGCCCTCCGTGGATGGTCACACAAGCCGTTCCCGGTGCGAATTTCGCGGAGATGTGGCGCATCACCGAAGATGTATTGATTCACATGGATCTCCCGGTAAAGATTTTCAGCGACACGGAAACCAGCGGCATCCAAACGAGGGAGGTCCGAATGGAGCCGAATCCTATCGCCGCTATGCCCTCGATCCACTTCGCCTCGACTGCCCTTATCGCCTTCGCCGCCCGGGGGTCACGTCCTGTGATTTTCGGAACAGCCGTCGTGTATACCGCTCTTATGGGGGCCGCTCTGGTCTACATGGGAGAGCACTATGTACTTGATCTCGCTGTGGGAGGTGTCCTGGTGGCAACAGGATGGGCGGTCACCTGCCGGTATCTCGACAGCGATCCCGAGGAAAGCGACCTCTAGTCATCGACCAACACCCGACTGCCCAGAATCCCAGCAGCATAGCTTGACCAACCTGGCGAGAGGACTGAACGATTATGCAACAGCCGGACCCACGAGGCGCCACGGAACGCGCGACGCCCGCACGGAGACTGGGGCGCATGCGAAGGGGTCTCTCCATTGCGTTGATCGCCTTGTTGCTCGCGTTTGTGGTGGCAGGTGGCACTCTTGCGATTCTCGTTCAGTTCCGCGGCTGCTGCCCGGCTGACTTTCTCCCGATCGGCGCCAACATTGAGGCATCCCCAGACATCCAGAATGTCACCACGACAGCAGCAACAGTGATGTGGCGAACACCCGGTGAGGCAGAGGGGATCGTCGAGTTCGGTGAAACTGCACAGTTCGGGCGCTCAGCGGCAGGGGACCTCACCCGACTTCATTCTGTCCGCCTGACAGGCCTGCAGCCAGACACTGAATACATGTATCGGGTCCAATCCCCGGGCAATGAGAACGAAATCGAGACCTTCCGCACTGCGCCCGGACCGGAGGGAGAAGTCACGGCTGTGGTTGTTGGAGACACCGGATCTGGAGACACCCCTCAGGAGCGGCTTTCCACCGTAATGCTCGAGATCGAGCCGGACCTCGTCCTGCACACGGGAGATGTCGTCTATCCGCGCGGCGGTGAATGTGGGTATGAGGAGCGCTTTTACGAGCCGTACAATGAGCTCATTGCGTCTGCTCCGGTCTATCCCGTCCTCGGGAACCATGACGTCCTCAGTGAGAACGGCGAGCCCTATCTCACCGCATTCGACCTTCCTGCCGAATCGTCTGATACGGAGCGCTTTTACTCATTCGACTATGGGCCGCTGCACGTGGTGGCGCTAGACAGTGAGCTCTACTACAGGGACGACTCCATCCCTGCTGAGCAACAAAAGGCATGGCTGAGGGAGGACCTACGGACGACCGATCGACCCTGGAAGATAATCGTCATCCATCGGCCGCCTTACAGCTCCTCGCCCTATCATGGTGCTGATCCGCGGGTCTTTGAAGATCTGGTTGAAACGTTTGAGGAGGGAGGCGTGGATGTCGTTTTTGCGGGTCATGAGCACGTATACGAGCGCCTCAAGCCTATCAACGGCGTGCAGTATTTCGTCACGGGCGGTGGCGGTGCCGACCTGCGAGGCGGCGGAACAAGCGATCTCACCCTTGCCAGCGCGCTTGTATACCATGCGCTCAGGATGGAGGCCAGCCCGCAGAGGCTTCTGATCGAGGCCATCGACATCGACGGCGAAGTCTTCGATCAGGTGGAACTGACGCGACCGTCGACAGACGCCTCCAAACGCCCCATCGCAAACAGTCAGCAGTTCGAAAAGTCAACGGCAGCAGGCGGACGCTGGGGCTGAGGACTGCCCGCCGCAGAGATGTTCAGGAGCCCGGATTCCTACAATGAGGTAAC
>JAUJLY010000385.1 GCA_030447145.1 Thermomicrobiales bacterium | reverse complement strand
CATCCGTAAAAGTACGTATTTCCCCTCCAACCAATGACGGAGAACCTACGTAATCGGGACCGGACAGTCACTTCGCCGCAGCCTGACCCTTCTGGTGGACGTTTTGGTAGGGTTCCCAGCCAAGGTAACGGTTCGTATAGCCACCAAGGACCCAAGATGACCGATCCTGTTTCTCAACAGATGCATGACCGCGGCGCAAAGGCGCGAGAGAATCTTGTGAATGCTCTCCACGAATGCGGTGAGTTGGCCGACGCCGTCGCGACGTTCAATGGCGACGAGCTTCTCGAAGTGCTCGACTATCTCGACAGCCTCCGCTTCGTCATGGCAGAGTCTGGCCAGTTGCTCCACGGTGTGGTGCGGGGATCGCTCTAGGTGCCGACGTGGCAATGGCTCCTGATCGTGATTGGCATCGTTATTGTCCTCGGCAGCGCAGCCATAGCGATCTGGATACGGCGTTCCGGACTCACGGCCGCTTCTGCCGCGGCGGAACTTCGCGCGATCGGACTGGATCTGGCCAGGCTACCAGGCCGGCTCCGGCGCCTCGCGGCGGACGAATGCGTGCCAAGGAAAGCTCGTTGGCTGCTGATCGGGCTCGCCATCTACATCGCAAGCCCGATCGATCCGATTCCAGATTTCCTGCCAGTCATCGGACACCTGGATGAGGTTATCCTCGTGCCGATCATTCTGGTACGCATCCGGCGGATGATCCCAGCGGAGGTTTGGGACGAATACTTCCCCAAACGTTCCTGATCAGCCGATCGGGCCGAAGATACGCGGCGTCAGCTCCGGCTCGCTCATCTCGGGATCAAGTGGATAGATTGGTCGCTGCAGCCGCTCGAATGGCAGTGCAGGGATATCCTGATTCACCGCCCCCGGTGTCAGCGCCAGGAATGCTGACGAGGCGGCCTCCTTCAGCTCGGGCTCAAGATAGCCGATCTTCACCACCGTTATGTCGTGGTCCTTCGGGTTCAGCCGCAGGTTCTCGAACTCCCGAATATGATGATAGGGCTTACGGCGCGACGGCACGATAACATGGACACCGCCCGACTTGATGACGACGATATCGCTTCCAACCGGGTCGTTCTCGTAGATGCTGTAGACCGTTCCACTGAGCTCCAGCGAATAGCCGTTTACCGGGTCGTTAACGCCCCCGATCGTGACAGTGACCTCAGCGCCCTCGCCCGCCGTCATCGCTGTGGTGACGGCCTCCGCATTGGGGACTGCTGCGACAATCGCTGTTCGCTCCCCCGATGCAAATTCCGGTCGCGCCAGCAGGCGTTCCACCATGAGCGGGATGTCCCCCGCCCCACCTGCGGTCGGGTTGTCGCCCGAGTCGCTGATGATCACCGACTTCTGGTTCAGTGACAGTGCCTGATCGATCGTCCAGTCTGCATCTCCCACCGGCACACCGAAGTCGAATGCTTGGCGGGCGTCCCAGTAACAACGGGAGATCTTCTCCGCCTCCGCCGCAATCGCGTCGGAATCTGTTCCCGTCACCACCGTCGTCGCGCTCGCTCGCGGTTGGTCAGCCCATACGTAGCCGACCCACAGCGAGGCATCAAGCACACCATCGACCGCTTCCGATTCCGTCAGTTTGCCGTAGACGGTCTTGCCCGGCTCCCAGAAGGTGCTCGTCCGCTCACCAGGCAACAGGACAGGGACTCGCGCCCATGCGCGATGCGGCCGGATGTCCTCATCCAGGAGCATCAGCAAATTGCGGACAGCACGCGCTTTCGTCTCCATCGCGTCGACGTGCGGTGCTTGGCGATAGGCGGTGACGATGTCGACCGCACCGACAAGAACCTCGCTCACGTTGCCATGCAGGTCCATGCCGGCAGAGATGACGCACCCGGGACCCACCGCCTCACGAATCGCTGAGACGAGGTCGCCCTCGGCATCGTCCATGCCGACGACACTCATCGCCCCGTGGATATCGAAGAAGAACCCGTCGAGTGGAAGCGCTTGCTCCAGTCGCTCCAGCAGCTCGCCCTTCATCGCCTGGTAGGATGCCGCATCCACCGGCCCGCCCGGGATGGAGCGCGCCTTGAGCGTTCCTAGCCAGGTCACGTCGTCGCGACCCTCGAAGATCCCATTCTCGAAATACGGATAGCTCGCCGCAATCTCTTCCCCACGGAGAATCGAGAAGTTCTCCCGTGTGCTCAGCAACGGCGAGAATGTACTGCTCTCGATCGCGATGCCGCCAATACCGATCCGCACATCCCTGTCTGACACCACGTCGCGCCCACTCCTCTTTTCATGCCATCCACGGTATGTCCGCGGGCCACGGTAGCGTGAAACGACCAGTCATGCAACAGCCGGAATCGGCCTACAGTGCCCGTACCATAATCAGTCGTGCGACACGTGCGTTTGGAGAGAGGGAACCTGAATCGAGCCAGCAGACAAAGTTTCTCCTAGATGAGGACCACATTCTCAAGACTTGGTGCAACGAGGAACGGGCGCTCATCTATGGAACCAGTGCAGCGTTTGCTGTGGTACGCATCCTGGATACGTTTATGGTCGCTATGGAAACTGGTGGACCATGATTCTGCGATTGGTGCTTCTATTGGTAATCGCGCTCCTTGTTGGAATCGTTGAGTCCGGCGAGGTCTTCATCCGCAGGTAACGCCTTTGCGATCGACAGGTCACGAAATCTTGAAGGCAGGTGGGTCAATCACCGTGGGCCGGCTCAACACCCGGCGCTGTGTCCACGGGAGGACTGCTTGCCAGCACCTGTTTCGCAAACGCAAAGTTCTCAGGCGTGTTCATGTTGAAGGTGGAAAGGAGCGTCGGGTCGTATCGCTGGATGATTGAGTGCTCCAGCGTGTGGACATTCGCATGGTCGAACCAGCCAGTGACCTTGTACCGACCAGACCGCAAGCTTTGCTCGACAAGAGGGAGGCAGGCCCGCGCGTAGATTGCATGCAACGGCTGCGCCTGATCCAGGATGGGGACCAGTACATCGTAATCGCGAGGGCATGCTGCCATGTAGCGTAGCAGGCTGACATTCAGGAATGGCAGGTCACACGCAACAACCAGAACATACGGTCTGCTGGTTGCAGCCAGGGCGGAATA
>JAUJLY010000056.1 GCA_030447145.1 Thermomicrobiales bacterium | reverse complement strand
GGACGGTGAGGTGGTCTGGCTTGACAGTGCGCGGGACGGGTATGGCGGTTTGGATCTCACGGCGGCCGTCGTCGGATCAGAGGGTATGTTCGGCATCGTCACGAAGGCCCTCGTCAAGCTTACGCCCTCACCTGAGTCAGTAAGCGTCATGCTCGCCGCGTTTGGTTCCATGGAGGACGCTGCATCCTCAGTTACCCAGATCATCGCGTCGGGGAACCTGCCTGCGTCACTGGAGATGATGGATAATCTGACGATCCAGGCGGTCGAACCGGCCTACCACGCGGGATATCCAATGGACGCAGCCGGCGTGCTCCTGATTGAGGTGGACGGTCATCCTCTGGATGTCGAGGAGTCCTCAGAGGACGTCCGGCGCGTCTGCCTCGAGGCCGGTGCAACATCGTTCCGGCAGGCCACGGCAGCGGCAGAACGCGACCTGCTCTGGAAGGGACGCAAGATGTCGCTTGCAGCCATGGGGCGTCTGGCACCCAACTATTATCTGCATGACACCGTGGTGCCACGGACGAAGCTGACGCAGACGCTTGCCGCAGTCGAACAGATCTCGCGGGATGTGAAGCTCCCGATCGCGAATGTCTTCCATGCCGGCGATGGCAATCTCCATCCGCTCATGCTTTTTGACCGTCGCGAAAAGGGCGCGGTCGAGCGAGTGTTGCAGGCGAGTCACGATCTCATCCATACCTGTGTATCGCTCGGTGGCACGCTCTCCGGCGAGCACGGTATCGGCACCGAGAAACGCGACTACATGACGCTAGTGTTCACGGAGGATGACCTCCACGCGATGGCGGGACTGAAGCGAGCTTTTGACCCTGACCAGCGATTCAATCCCCAGAAAGTCCTTCCTGTGGGAACGATGTGCGGGGAAGTTCGCGATCTCCATATACAAGCCATGGCACAAAAGCACGGCATTGTGCCAATGTAGGGGAGACGGCAATGCAACAGGAAACGTATGCGCTCCCCGACGGCTTGACGCTCACTGATGTCGCGCGGCCGAGATCCGTCGAGAATGTCGCTGAGATCTTGCGATTCGCTACGGAACGTGGCACACCGGTTGTCCCAATAGGAGGCGGGACGTCGCTCGGGACTGGAAACGTTGTCCAGGGCGCATTTCTTGGAATCAACGTGAGGGGACTAAGCGGAGTCCGGCAATATGAGCCAACCGACCTGACAGCTTCGTTCTGGGCCGGCACCACGGTGGCGGAAGTGACGGCGATCCTTGCCGATCAGGGTCAGGAACTGCCGCTGGACATGCCCGACCCGGATAGGGGAACAATCGGCGGATTGATCGCTACGGCGTTCTCCGGCCCCCGGCGGCTGGGTTCGGGCACACTGAAGGACCTGCTCATCGGGTGTGGATACGTGCGCGGCGATGGGCTGGTCGCGAAGGCCGGAGGCATGCTGGTGAAGAACGTCAGCGGATTCGAGATCTCAAGGCTCCTCCACGGGTCCTGGGGCTCGCTCGGCGTCTTGACATCGGTCAATCTCAAGGTGGTACCGCAGCCAAAGGCGGACGTGACCTTCACTCAGCACTTCAGCAGTATGGCGGATGCTTTCATCGCACAGTCGCATGTCCTCGCGGGCAATGTCGTGATTTCTGCATCGGTCATCGAGCGTAACGCCGATGGCTGGGTGCTCCATCTCCGGTTGCTAGGCCGGCATGGGTCTCTTCAGGCGCAGGTCCGATCGCTATACGACCAACTGGGGAGCGATGGTGGCCTAGCCGAGGGCGACACCTTCTGGCGCTCGTTCAATAAGCGCTGGGCCAACGACGATGGCGCGGTACGGATCGCAATCGGGGCACGGCCGCATGCTATTCAGGCGATTGCGTCGGAAGTAGCTTCCTGGGAGGGAGCCCAAAACCTTGCAGTCTCTCTTCCAACGGGGAGCCTCCGTGTAGCGCTCGACCCGGATGCCATGTCCTTCGAGGAGGTGACCGACCTTCTTGGGCCGCTGCGGGGCGGGGAAGGTCTCACCTGGATTGTTGAGTCGGCGCCATTGAGATGGAAGGCGCATGGAAACGTGTGGGGACCACAGCATCCCGGTATGCCCCTGATGCGCTCGATCAAACATGAGTTCGACCCTGCTGGCATTCTCAATTCCGGCCGGCTCTTTATCTGAGGTCACTGCATATATGGCTATCTCACTCGTCGAAGAACTCAGGAAGCAGGTGCCGTTCTCGGGCCACGATGTACCCGAAGATGACCTGCTTCGCGATTGCGTGCATTGCGGCATGTGCCTGCCCACCTGTCCAACTTACCGTCTGACTGGGCAGGAGGCGTCTTCGCCGCGAGGTCGTTTGTGGCTGATGAAATCGGTCGCCGATGGACGTTTGAGCCTGCTCGATCCGGAGTTCGATGAGCAGATGTACCAGTGCTTGAACTGCCGGGCATGCGAGGCGGTCTGCCCTTCCGGTGTTCAATATGGACCGCTGGTGGAGGCGTCGCGGGCTCAGCTGGAGCAGCATCGGCGGCGCCCGGTGTGGCAGCGCTTCGCGCGCAAGGCAGCCTTGTCGTGGCCATTCCAGGACGTCAGGCGAATGCGCGCCGGTGTAAAGGTATTGAGGCTTTACCAGAAGAGTGGCGTTTCGGCACTGTTGCGAAGGAGCGGCGTGCTACGACTGATCAGCCTTGAGAATTTGGAGCGGATGGTCCCGCCGATATCCGAACCGCCGATGATTCCGGGCAAGGAAATGTGGCAGCCGAGGAACGCAACTGGGACAGCCCACGTATTCAACGGCTGCGTCATGGGGAGCGTCTTCTCAAATGTGAACCGGGCAACCGGTAGGGTGCTTGCCCACAATGGTTATTCGACCGACGTTCCCGTTTCGCAACAATGTTGCGGCGCGCTCTTCTCTCATACCGGCATGCTCGATGAGGCACGCAAGCTCGCGCGTACCAATATCGCCGCGTTCGAGCGGGCGGGAGATGGGCCGATTGTGGTCAACGCCGCTGGGTGCGGCTCGGCGCTGAAGGAATATCCACATTTGCTGAAGGATGACCCGGACTACGCCGAGAGGGCAAAAGTCTTCAGCGAACGCGTCAAGGACGTGAGCGAGTTGCTCGCTTCCCATGCACTTGCCGGGCCGATGAACGTCGTTGGGGGGACCGTTACCTACCAGGAACCGTGCCATTTAGCACACGCACAACGCATATCGGCTGAGCCGCGCAAGTTGCTCATGCAGGTGCCCGGGCTCGATCTGGTCGAGATGAAGGAGGCGTCGCTGTGCTGTGGCAGTGCCGGGATCTACAACGTCATCCGGCGGAAGATGGCGGACGACCTGGGAGACCGGAAAGCGCACCACATCGTGGGCACTCACGCCGATCAGGTGGTGACCGCCAACCCAGGATGTCACATGCAGCTCAGAACCTCTTTGATGAGAAACGGAGAGGAAAAGCCGGTTCGCCATATCGTGGAGATCCTGGACGAGGCGTACGGAGGCAAGGAGACCGCAATGCACCAGCGGTGGGCTGTGGACCAATCTCTGACAGAAGCCCCGTAGGAGAGAACATGCTGATGTGACGAGTTGCCAGGCCGCTACTCCATGTTGTCGTTTGCGATAGGAAATCGAATCAGCGCCACGGTGCCATCTTCCTCTGAAGAGATTGTGAAGGTGCCCTTGAGATCGGACGTCACCAGACTCTGGGTGATTCGCATTCCCAGGCCCTCGCTCACCGAGGGGTCGAATCCTTCCGGTACCTTCTTGCCATCATTGAATACTTCAACATTTGCTATCCCGCTCTCCTCCCAGGCACGGATGCGGATATAGCCGTGATCGCGGTTCTTAAACCCGTGGCTGATCGCATTTGCTGTGAGCTCGTTGATGAGGAGCGACATAATCGTTGCTTGACGCGAAGGGACCTTGAGTTCTGATGGCCGGATATCGAACCGGACCCTGAGCCTGGGCGGGATCAGGGTGCTGTGAGCGTCTTCGGCGACCATGCGGGCGATAACGTCGACGGTGGTCCCACCCAGCCGGCGCTCGTCGCTCAACAGGTCATGGACTGCCGCAATCGACTGGATCCGACTGATTGCCTCCCGGATTTCAACCGCCCACGGCGCGTCCTCTGCTCTCCGGAGTTGCAGCGAGAGGAGGGCGGCAACTGTCTGCAAGTTGTTCCTTACTCGATGATGCATCTCCTGGACCAAGGTCTGCTGGGTCTGCAGGCCGAGCATGGCATTCTGGTAGAGTTGCGCGTTTTCGATGGCCATTGCGGCAGAATCCGAGAACGCCTGGAGCATGGCGAGCGTATCCTCCCCCAGATCGGTGTCCTTCTGGAGGCGGAAGCACAGGGCCCCAACGGTGCTGCGGGCGGAGTGAAGCGGAAGGCACAAGAGGGCCGCCATGCCGTCGATGTAGCTCACGTCCTTGCGGCGGGCAGTGCCGGTACGCAGGACCTCGCCCACGACGCTATCTCGCTCTTCGACACTTCTCAGGCTCCTGACACTGCCGATACGAGACTCAATGATTGGCTCGAAGTCATGGGCGCCATTATTAGGGGCAGGGCGGAAGATTGCGGCCGCCTCAGCTTGCACGAGCTCCATCGCTTGCTGGGTAATAAGGTGTAGGACGCCATCTACATTGAGAGTTGACGCGAATGAGCGGGTGACGCGTTGAAGAGTCCCCAGCTCACGGATCTTCTGTCGCAGCCGCTCATCCGTGTTGCTGTATCGGCGGGCATTCTCGATGCTGATCGCCAGCTCTCCTGCGACGGTTCGAAGGAACTCAAGCTCGTCCTGATCGAATGTGCGCCGTTCGATGGAGTGAATGTTCAGGACACCGACGAGCCGGTTCTGTGCCTGCAGCAGGATTGGAACCGAGACCTGGGAGCGGTACTTCTCATCGCCAATGCCGGGGTGAGCAAGAAAGCTCTCATGCTTCTGTGCATCTGGAGCAGAGATGAGCTTGCCCTCGATCGCGGCCCGCCCGATAATGCCGTTCCCGATGCGGACGGTCACATTGCCGACTGCCTCCTGTGACAGCCCCACGGCGGACCGGAGGGAGAGAAGCCCGGTGGATTCGTCGTAGAGGAATATGGCACTGGCATCGCTGCTAGTCGTACTGGCGACAACCTGAGCCACCGTGTTGAGCATTTCGGATAGTTGGAGGTTGGACGTGGCGGCGCGGTTGATGAGATAGAGTGCTTCGAGACGGGCATGCCGGGTTTCGGGGAAATTCTCAGCACCCAACGTCGAGTTTGGGGTAGGGCCGGTAGTTCTATGGGCGCGGGCGACAGCTGCCAGGACAATGCCGGCAGCCTGGTCTGCCGTTGAGTCGGTGCCGAGGCTGCCGGTTTGCATGAAGAGATCACGCAGGGTCCCGAACGCTACGGCGAAAGCGTCCTCCAGGGTAATACCGGCGGATCCTGACGCCTGTCCGAATCGGGCAAATGCTTCCACCATCGCGTCACCCCCGATGATCGGCGATGTTATCTGGGGGTCAAACGATGCCACAAGTTCGGTGCTTAGGCGTTGCGAAAGGCTTTGCAGCGCGACATTACTCGGCATCGGAGGATCCTTCAGGTGGGGGGCATTCGCCCCCGCTCCGCATGTTCCTAGAGATGTGTGTCAAACCAGCTGACAAGGTGATGCAGTCGGGCCAGGCGGCGGCTCGGCGTTCCGGAGCGGCTCAGATCGTGGCTTTCCTCCGGTATCCGGACGAATGCTACCTCACGGTCAAGGTACTTAAGTGCAGTGAACATCTGCTCCGCCTGCTCGATCGGGCACCGTAGATCTCGCTCGCTATGGAGGATCAAGAGCGGTGTATGCACCTGATCAACGTAGGAGATTGGACTGTACCGGAGCAGTAGCTCGGCGTCCTTCCATGGCACCCCACCAAACTCGAACTCGCCAAAGTTGAAGCCGATATCGCTCGTCCCGAAGAATGAATGGAAGTTGGAGACGCAGCGCTGGGTTACTGCCACCTTGAATCGGTCATCGTGAGACACGATCCAGTTCGTCAGGTAGCCACCGTATGAGCCCCCGGTAATACCGAGGCGATCGGTGTCGATCCAGTCATGTCCAGCGATCGCCGACTCCAACGTCGCGATCACGTCAGGCATGTCGCTTTCACCCCACCGGGCACGCGTGCAAAGGGTGAAGTGCTCACCATACCCGGCTGATCCGCGCGGGTTGCAAAAAATGACCGCGTAACCACGGGCGGCCATAAGTTGCATTTCATGGAACATTGCGTAGCCGTACATGGCGTGTGGCCCACCATGAATCTGCACGATCGCCGGGCTTTCCGCCGGAGATTCCGGATCATGGTTTGCCGGCGGCAGGAGCCATCCCTGTATGCCCCATCCATCCGGCGCCTGGACGTCGAGGTCGATGGCTTCGCTAAGGATCACTTCATCCACGAATTCCTTGTTGGTGAAGGTGATCTGTGTCTCATTTCCGCCATCACGGCCACTTGCATAGAGCTCGAATGGCTTGTGGATCGTGCCGGAGACGTAAACAAGCGCGTTATCCGAAGCTGTAAAACCGGAGACTCGACGCTTTCCGGAAGTGGCCGCCCTGACCTCGCCGGACGAGAGAGATGCCTCCATGATTTGGGTCTCTCCTCGTTGTGAGGCAAGGAAGGCAATTGAGTCATCGTCCAGCCACAAAGGGCGGATATCACTGCCGGCATGGACATCGCTCATGCCGAAATCTCCAATCGATGTGTCCCATTCAGATGTATGGCTCTTCTCATCACCATCCGCTACCGAGACGGTCCACAGCATGTTGTTCACCGGGCCGGCCTTTGCGCCGAGGTGACCAACAAACGCGAGTTTGCTGCCATCCTGGGACCAGGCAGGAGAGTGAAAGGAGGCGTCGTCCGCGGCCATGGCCCGGACTTCTCCACCAGACGCCGGGACAATAAAAATGGTACTGGCCACCAGCGATTTGCGGTCCTCCCGCCGGTTGCCGACGAATGCGATGAGGTCTCCGGCGGGGGACAACTGGGGATCCTGGTCATTCACATCGCCGTGTGTCAGTTGAGTTGCCTCGCGCGACTCCACGTCCAATTTCCAGACATGGGAATAGCGCTCACGCCAACCCAAACCGTCAAAGCGATAACTCAGATCGCGCACGATGCGCTCATCGGCAACGTCACCGTTCATCATGGGCGCCTTGAAGTCATCCTCCTCGGTCACGTCGTCGGATGCTATGAAGGCGATCTCCTTGCCATCCGGCGACCATGTTGGGGAACCTGCACCGTTTGGGTGGTTGCTGACCTGTAACGCCTCACCGCCATCGATCCGGATTGTCCAGATCTGCGGCTTGCTGGAGGTTTGTTTCTCTTCCCCTTTGTCGCCCTTCCTGGCACCTAATGACGACTGCTTCTTATCTCCTTCCTTCTCCTTCTTGTCCTCGTCGCCGGGAGGGGTAAGCATTGGCAACCTGTTGGAGACAAAAGCGATGGTTCTGCCGTCCGGCGACCAGCGTGGAGAGGTGTCCCGACTGGTACCGGACGTGAGCTGGCGCTCATTCTCACCGTTGCTCCTTGCGATCCAGAGTCCGCTGGTATAAGTGTCACCGTCGTCATCAACGCGAGTGACGACCCATGTCACCAGATCATCATTCGGTTGCGCCTGGGGGTCCGAGACAAGCTTGATCCGCCTGATGTCATCGGCCGTAATCGGTCGTTTGCCGCTCTGGACTGCCATGTGCGTCGTTCCTTCATTAGGCAGGTGGAAGATTCGCTCCTGCATCGTGGTCTGCAAGGGAGCATACCGGAGACAACGCGTGCTCTCAACAGTGCCACCGATACCGGGCGCTATACTTTGGTGGCGCACTCGAGCGCCACTGATGACTGATTTGCGTCGAGGGCGACTGGCCGATGCCAATACCCGCGACACTCTATACTCAAGAGATTTGCCCTTGTGGTGAGACCATATCCGCTTGATCCCGACGACTCGAACCGCGGCCGAAAAGTGAATGCGGCAGGGCAGGGGACCAGGCGTGCTGGCCCCGGAGCCCAATTGTCGTCTCTCACAGCAGATGCTATCGTCGCGTTGCTGGATCTACGCCATCGTCGGCCGGATCTGACTCATTTCCTTGGCGCGTTGCTGTTACTTCTCGTCGGTATCGTATTGATTGCTTCAACTTCACTGACGGATCAATACCTTCATCGAGGTGTGGAGTCAGGCGCCGAGCGCCCATATGTCGTCCAATCCTCTGGTCGCGAACTTGCGACTAATGTCGATCTGCGCATCTTCACCCCTGAGGACATCCGCGATGTAGCGGCAACACTTGGCGATGCCGGGTTCGGATACGTGCGCCAGGAGTTTTCCTGGGCAGAGGTGGAGACCAACCAGGGCCAGTTCAACTGGTCCCTCTACGATCCGATCGTGGAGGCGATGAATCAGGAGAGCATCGCAGTGATCGCGGTGATTGTCGATGCTCCACGATGGTCCGTGGCGGGTGAGACGGTGATCAGCAACAATCGTCCTCCTGCCGACCCGGATGACCTGCAGCGTTTCGTCAGAGAGCTGACGGCGCACTATGGTGATCAGGTGCCGTACGTCCAAATCTGGGACCGGCCGAATCTGGCAAGTGAATGGGGCGGTCGGCCTGCTACCGGCGCGACATTCCAGCCCTTCCTGGCGGCCGGATTCTATGGCGCGAGGGAAGGGAATGCGGCGGTCCGGGTCATCACTCCCGAGCTAGCCGTCCTGCCCGATGTCGCCGAGGGAGTCGGCGACCTTGTATTTCTCAGAGGGCTGTACAGTGCAGATGCGGAGGATGTCTTCGATATTGTCGGTATCGCGCTGGATGGTGGCACCAATTCCCCGGACGATCGCCGAGTTAGCGTGGAAAGAGAAAACTTCTCGCGGGCGATCCTGACTCGAGAGTTGATGGTGCGGCATGGTGACGCGGAGACGCCTGTTTGGGCGACGACCTACGGGTGGCCGGTGGGAAGCGAAGTTTCTCGCGAGGAGCAGGCGGAGTATGTCGTGAGAGGATTGGAGCGGGCCTGGTCGGAATGGCCGTGGATGGGGCTCATGATCCAGTGGTCCTTCGCGGCCCGGGCGGAAGATCCCGTGGCGAAATATGCAGTAGCTCCAGGCGGCTCTTCAACGCCCCTCTACCGGCGATTGACTGATCCCGACCTCCGGCGCCGGTCGGATATTGCGAACACCGGTTTTGCTCCGATGAGTGCAGAAGCCGTAACGTTTGAGGGCATCTGGGATGACCAGCACCTCGAAGGGCGCACGTTTCGCACGACCAATCAGGTGGGTTCCAGCATCACATTGAGGTTACAGGGGACTGGGCTGATTGCGTTCCTCCGTTCAGGTCCCCAGGCCGGCGCATTCAGGCTCGAACTTGACGGGGAAGTTTTTCCTGGCGGATACGGTGAGGAAGAAGACCTTTGGAGCTTTTTTGTTTCGTTCCGGACGGACGACCTTCCACGTCGACTCGTAAGTGGGCTCGATGATGAGGAGCATACGCTGCGGATCACCTTGATGGAGCCGGGGGAGCTGACACTGGGCGGATTCGTGGTGGAGCGAGAGGCACCTTTCGTCTGGCCCATCATTCTCCTTACCACGATCTCAGTCATCGTGCTCTTCCTCGGCCTGCGATCCATGATCTATCTTGTTGCTATCCGGTCCGGGCATTTGCAGCGTCGGGCGGATGCGCCATTCCCCGCGCTCCCCCGCCTGCCCGATTGGCAAGCGGGCAGGCGTGCTTGATGGTTGAACATCGTTCCAACTCCTGGCGCCATTCTCCTTCATTCATGGTCCTTGCGTCATTCTCACTCCTAGCCATCGGTGCCATGATCTGGACCGGCATCGGATCCTCACTATTTGTAGCGGTGGCATTGGTGGGGACCGCAGTGCTCCTGGCGGCGCTTCTGCCAGTGGCAGGGGTGGCCGGGGTCCTCGCAGCATTGCCGACGATGTACGAGCTACATCCCATGCCGCGCGGCCAATTCAGCTTGCTGGAGCTGGCAATTCTAGCCACCGCCGCAGGTATGTCCCTGAACGTTCTTGCGCAGCTACGCAACCGATCGTGGGATGGGGTTCGTTCGCTGCTAGTACCGGCGCAGACCGTGGTTCCGGTGATGTTGCTGGTGCTTGCGACAGGTGTCTCATTGCTGACCATCGCGGATCCAGCCCACCGCGCCGAGAGTTTACGAGAGGTACGCACGGTTATCCTTGAGCCCCTTATCTTCCTCGCGACAGCGCGGTTGGTGCTTCGCGATCCGGTATGGCGATACTGGGTAGGCACCGCCTTCATCTTCGTTGGGCTCATCATCGCCGTTCTTGCCCTCGTCCAGGTTGCATTCGATCTCGGCGGCGTCGCGGCAGGATCAGTTGTGAGGGCCACGGGGCCGTACACACATCCAAACAACCTGGCGCTGTTCCTTGAACGCACCTTGCTGTTCACGGTGGCGGTCGCGCTCCTCAAACCTCGCTGGTGGCCCGTCTGGGCTATTGTCGCGATTCAGCTTCTCGGAGTTGGCGCGACCTATTCGCGAGGTGCCTTGCTTGCGGTGGCGATATCGATTGCCTTTCTGATGCTCGTGCTCGGGATGCACCGGTGGCTTGGCGCGCTGGCGATAGGAGGGCTGGTCGTCGGCGGTGCGGCGTTCCTGTCTGCCCCGGAGAGATTGATTGACGCCGGAGGTTCGGGTTCGGAGCCGACCCGGTTTGCGCTTTGGCGATCGAGCGTCCGGATGGTTCTGCATCACCCGGTGTTCGGCGTCGGACCGGACCAGTTTCTCTACCAATACTGGCGGCGCTATGTCGAGCCAATGGGTTGGCCCGAGCGATACTCTTCGCATCCCCACAATTTGGTGCTTGACGTGTGGTTGCGCTTGGGTGTCGCAGGTCTGACGGCGTTTGCGACGTTGATAGTTGGACTCGTCTGGTGGGTGAAGCGGTCGTTCGACTACATTCGCGAGGACATTTGGAGCATGGGTGGCATTGCCGCGCTCATGGGTGGCGTGGCCCACGGAATGGTGGACC
>JAUJLY010000055.1 GCA_030447145.1 Thermomicrobiales bacterium | reverse complement strand
GATTCTCGCCCACCGGATCGTCTGGTGCCTGATCTTTTGTTTGTTCCTTGTCACCCTGAATCGGGACGCCTCCTGGGTGCCCATTATTCTCCGACATCCACGTCGGCTGTTGCTGCTGACGCTGGCAGCCTTCCTCCTCGCGATCAACTGGGGCGTCTACATTTACGCTGTGACCAGCGGCAATGTGGTAGAAAGCTCACTCGGATACTTCATTAACCCGCTGATCCTTGTGCTCATGGGAGTCTTCATCCTGCATGAGCGGCTCCGGCGACTGCAGTGGTGGGCGGTCGGGCTCGGCACAATTGCGGTCCTGGTCATCTCGTTCAACTATGGGCGCCTGCCCTGGATCGCGCTCACCCTGGCCTGCTCCTTTGCCACCTACGGGTTCATCAAGAATCGCGTCGGCGCCAACATCGGCGCGCTCCCAAGCATGACCGTTGAGACTGTCGTGCTCGTGCCATTTGCCCTGGCGGGAATTGTCTGGATCGAGCGATCCGGCAATGGCACCATTACCTCAGAGGGTTTTGGGCATACGCTGATGCTCCTGTCCACCGGTATCGTGACCGCCGTGCCGCTGATCCTCTTTGCAGCGGCCGCGCGTCGCGTGCCACTGGCAACGATGGGACTGTTGCAGTTCTTTGCGCCAGTATTGCAGTTTATCTGCGGGGTTTCCCTTCTCGGCGAGATCGTCCCTCTCAGTCGCTGGATTGGCTTCGGGCTAGTCTGGCTTGCGCTCGTTGTGCTCACCGCTGATACGATCCGGACCAGCCGCTCCCGCCGTCGATTATCGATTCAGACTGCCGGGAACACGGCCTGAGACTGGTATACTTGAGGTTGGCAACAGCAACAGTTCGGACGGTGCCCCACCCCCCACATGCTCATGGAACGATCGTCGTGACACAACGGACACAGTGACAACCTCCATATCAAATCCGAAGCGCTGATCGCCTCCGGCGAGCAGTCGTTCCGTGTTGTCGTGCCCGCATCATCCCGACATCTGAAAGGCCATTATGCCACCGCTGAGCATTCTTACTGTTTCCAGTCTATCCAAGACCTATATCACCGACGAGATCTTCGCGAACGTCTCATTCCAGATCCAGGAACGGGAGCACGTCGCACTGGTGGGCGTTAACGGCGCCGGCAAGTCGACGGTCCTCCGCATCATCGCGGGGATTGAGTATCCCAACTCCGGCGAAGTCGTGAGCGCGGCGGGATTGCGTGTCACCTACCTCCCGCAGGAGGCACGATTCACAAGCGACAACACCCTCCGGGAGGAAGCCCGGCTGGCGTTCGCCCCTGTGCTGGAGATGCAAGAGCGGATGCGCGAGATCGAGCGCCGGATGGCGGACGCTGACGCGGATCTCGACAAGCTGATGGAGGAATATGACCGCATCGGTGTGCGCTTCGAGGCCGCTGGGGGTTATGACGTCGAGCACCGTACGGACGAGGTGCTGCAGGGCCTGGGATTCTCTCAGGACCAGTTCGATGACCCTGTCGCGCGCCTGAGCGGGGGCCAGAAGACCCGCGTTGCGCTTGCCAAGGCGCTCCTCGCCGACCCTGACCTGCTCCTGCTCGACGAGCCGACAAACCACCTCGATCTGGAGATGCTGGAGTGGCTTGAGGATTTCCTCAGGCGCTGGACCGGTGCCTGCCTGATCGTTTCGCATGATCGCTATTTCCTCGACCGCGTCACGACCCGCACACTCGATCTCTCGTTTGGGCGCCTGGAGGACTATCCGGCACCCTACGCGAAATATCTGCCGATGCGCGCCGAGCGCGAGGCACGACGTTTCAAGGAATACCAGGAGCAGCAAGAGTTCATCGCGCGGCAGGAAGAGTTTATCCGCAAGTACGGTGCAGGCCAGCGCTATCGCGAGGCCCGTGGCCGCCAGAAGAAACTCGACCGGCTGGAGCGCATTGACCGGCCGCAGGAGCATGACCATATGCACCTGCGATTGGGGACGAACCTGCGCTCGGGCCGCAATGTCCTCACCTCCTCCAGGCTGGAAATCGGTTACCGGGATCCCAACGGCCCAGCGGTCCTCATCAGGACGCCGGAGCTTACGATCGAACGAGGTGACCGGATCGGCTTGCTAGGGCCCAATGGCGCCGGCAAGACGACACTCATCAAGACCCTCGTTGGCGCGCTTCCGGTGTTGAAGGGCGACTACAACCTGGGAACGAATGTAAAGCCGGGCTACTACGCGCAATCGCATGAGCAACTTCGCGGCAAGGGTAATGGCACCCCACTCTCACTGATTCTCAATACGCAGTCGATGAGCGAGGAGTACGCTCGCACATGGCTCGGGCGGTTTCTCTTCAGCGGCGACGATGTCTACAAGCACATCTCGGATCTCTCCGGCGGCGAGCGGTCACGACTGGCGCTGGCGATCCTGCTGCTGGAGCAGGCCAACTTCCTGATCCTTGACGAGCCGACGAACCACCTGGATATCCAGGCCCGGGAGACGCTGGAGCAGATGCTGAATGACTTCGACGGCACGATCCTCTTCGTCTCCCACGACCGCTACTTCATGGACCGGATCGCGACCAAGCTCTGGATCGTGGAGGATGGCGGCATAACGTTCTCACTCGGCAACTACACGGACTACCAGCGCCATCTTGGACGACGCGCACAGCAGGCAGCCGCCGAAGCAAAGCAGGAGACGAAACCGCAGAAGTTGCCCGATCCCGTCGATGAGATGACCGCGTCCAGGGGCAAGCCTCGACGACGCTCGGAAAGCGATGTCCAGAAGCGCCTCGCCAAGGTGGAACGCTCAATCTCGCAGCTCGAAGGGCGGCTTAATGAGCTCAACGACGGGCTCAGCATTGCCACGATCGACCAGGACGTTGCCGCAATCTCGAAGCTGGGCGAGGAATTCGAGAAGGTGCAGACCGAGCTCGATGGCGCCTACGCGGAATGGGAGTCGATCTCCCATCATGCCCAGGAGCTGGCCGTCGCCAATGATTGATCAGCAGCGAATCGTCCTTGGGGTGACAGGTAACATTGCGTCTGGCAAAAGCACCGTGGTGAGCATACTCAAGGAGTTCGGTGCTCACCACATCGACTCGGACCTCGTCTATCACGATCTGGTCCAGCCTGGTCAGCCCCTGCTCGCCAGGCTCGCGGAGACGTTCGGCGATGGGATCATTGCCGAGGATGGCTCACTTGATCGTACGGCGCTTGGCGCCATTGTCTTCTCCGAGCCCGTGAAGCTGACCGAACTCGATCGCATAACGCATCCCGCCGTCATTGCAGAAAGCGACCGGCGGATCGCGGCTATTTCCTCTGGCGTCATCGTTATCGATGCGATAAAGCTTATCGAAAGCGGACATGCCGATGTCTGCGACGAGGTCTGGCTGGTAACTGCACCCAAAGACGTGCAGGTCGCTCGTTTGATGCGGCGAAACGAATTGACTGAGGAAGAGGCCCGGCAACGCGTCGCCGCTCAGCCTCCGCTAAAGCCAAAGATCGACCGTGCCGACCGCATCATCGAAAACTCTGGATCGCTGGAAACGCTTGGCGCGACGGTTGAGGCGGCCTGGTATATGCTTTCCAAAAGCAATTGACTTTCATACATGAAGGGTTCCCATTCGTGGCTCACGACCGTCAAAACGATACGTACAACATCGATGTCTATACCGACTACGCCTGCCCCTATGCATGGGCAACTCAGAGCTGGCTATACCAGGTGCAGGATGTGCTGGGTGACCGGCTCCACATCACCTGGCGGGCTTTCCCACTGCAACAGGTGAACGCACCGGATGTAGACTTCAAGGTCTGGGAGCTGGCGAACGATGGCACAAGCAGCACGCTCCGCTCCTTCCAGGGAGCACACGCCGCGAAAATGCAGGGTGACGATGCATTCCGGCGGTTCCACGCCCAGCTCTTCCTCAGGCGACATGAAGACGGCCGGAACCTCGCCGGACAACGTGTCCTTGAGCAGAGTGCGGAGAAAGCCGGACTCGACCTGGACCGGTTCCGGGAGGACCTGAAATCCGATGAGGTTTTCAAGATCATCCGTGAAGACTACACGAAGGGCCGCCAGAAACTCGGTGTCTTTGGCACCCCGACGATCGTGTTCGAGAACGGCCAGGGCGCCTATCTCAAGCTCAACTTCCGCGATCTTCCCGCTGACCCGGTGGAGTTCTGGTATGACTTCGTTGACACGGTTCGGGACCGCCCAGCAGTGATTGAAATCAAGCGCCCGGACGGCCCCCAGCGAGCGTAACGACTACAGAGGCATCGGCCGCAACGCGTTGCATTCCTCGTGGGGCCAGGCGCGACTGCAGTCCCTTGTTCGCCATACAATCATGCTGGAGAAGGAGCTACACCGATTTTGTCGGCCGGCACAATGACGACCCGAAGGGCGGCGCTCGCTTTTCCACTACCCGGAACGTTCCATGGACGACATCTCGCCTGCAAAAATCGATGCGGTCCGGGCAGGGCTTCTTGCCTGGTGGCATGCGAACCGCCGTGACCTCCCATGGCGACATACCCGCGATCCGTACCGGATCATGGTCTCCGAGATCATGCTTCAGCAGACTCAAGTTGACCGCGTCATCACCTACTACCATCGCTGGTTTGAAGTCTTTCCGGGGGTGCAGGACCTTGCAGTGGCACCGACAGCTGAAGTGATTCGCCTCTGGGCCGGTCTTGGGTACAACCGCCGTGCCGTCAACATGCAGCGCACCGCACAGGCCGTCGTTGAGCGCGGTGGTGAATACCCAGCGACTATCCAGGAACTCCTGAAGCTTCCCGGCATCGGTCCCTACACGGCCGGAGCCATTGCCTGCTTCGCGTTCGAGCAGGATGTGCCGTTTATCGATACCAACATGCGCCGGGTACTGCACCGGCTCTTCATCGGGGTCGATGTCCCAACGCCAGTTGCCACCGATAAGCAGATCACAGCCCTTGCGGCGGAGGTCCTGCCTCCCGACAACGGCTGGAACTGGAATCAGGGCCTGATTGAGTTCGGGGCCCTCCAGTGCACCGCCCGCAAGCCTCTCTGCATCGTCTGCCCCCTGCAGTCAGAATGCAACGCCTATCCGGAGATCCAGACAGCCATCGCGGGAAATACGAAGGTTGCGCGGAGCCCCAAGCAGGTCCCTTTCGAGCAGACCAACCGATATTTCCGGGGGCGCATTGTCGACGCCTTACGCCTGCACGAAGCCGGCGGTATCCCCCTTTCCGATCTCGGCCCCCTGCTCCGCCCTGGGTTTGGAGAATCGGATGTTCCTTGGTTGCTGGAGATCATCCAGGGACTGGAGCGGGACGGTCTCGCTGCGATTGCTGAGGAGGAGGCGTCGTATGATGTGTCTCAGACCCGTGTTCGCCTGCCATGAGGAGCGCCCCGATGATCTACCTCCCGGAGCACTTTGACGCATCGGATCCTCGCGCAATGCGTGACCTGGTCGGTCGGTTCCCCCTAGCCACACTTGTAACCCAGGGACCGGAGGGAATCTCCGCGAACCACATCCCGCTCATTTTGGAACCCCGGCACGGCCTGTTCGGCACACTCATAGGTCATGTTGCCTGCAACAACATGGTTTGGGGAGAAGGCCACCACCTCGGTGAAGCGCTTGCAGTCTTTCAGGCATCCGACGCTTATATCTCACCGAACTGGTATCCCTCGAAACAGGAGACGCATGAGGTCGTCCCGACGTGGAACTACGCCGTAGTTCACGCCTATGGCCCTGTTATCGTCCACGAGGACGAGAAGTGGCTGCGTGGGGCGGTCGGCAAGTTAACGCGGAAGATGGAAGAGATCACCTCGGAGCGCCCCTGGAAGATGGCGGATGCCCCGGCAGAATACCTCCGCGGCATGTTGGGGAACATCGTTGGGATAGAGATCCCGGTGACGCGCATGGTAGGCAAGACGAAAGCCAGCCAGAACCGGACCCCCGCTGATCGCCAAGGCGCTATTGCAGGTCTTAGCGCCACCGGGGATGCCGGCGACCTCGCGATGGCTGACGAGATGGAGCGCATCAGTGCTGGTGATCGCCCATATCGAGACCGTCAGTGACAGGATCTGCGCCTCGCTGCTCAAGCATGGCGTTCATCGTCTCGATCTCTCGATCCTGCACCGCGATGATGTTACGGGCAAACTGGCTCACCTCTTCCTGGTCGCCTCGCTCAAGGTAGGCATCCGCCATGTGTACAGCACCTTGATGGTGACGAATCATGAGTTGAAGAAAGCCAACCTCGGCTTCGTCCACCGGTGCCGTCCGCAACGACTCCACCTGCTCGGAGACTGCCATGCCCGGCATCACCTCCCCCTCCTCAACAGGGTGATCCATCCACGCCATCATCGACCCCTGGAGGTTGGAAGAGACGTCCCATAGATCGAGCCACCCCTCCATCATCCCGATCTGATTCTGCTGGGAGAGGAGGATATCTGTGGCGAGCGCGCGGAGTTGTTGATCCTCCGTGCGATCGCGAATGATGAGCGCCATCTCGACGGCTTGGGTATGATGCGGCAGCATATCGCGCAGCATCCCCGCTTCTGGTGAATCGCCATCGGGAGCACGCGTGTTCATCAGAAGGAGCACAAGCGCCCCCGCCAGGACGAGCACCAGAAGGGCTGCAAGCCATTTCCAGCTCCGCTCGATGGCACTGCCGGACACCGGTTCGTTTCTTTGCCCGGCAGACAAGGTAGTCACGATAGATCCTCCACTACCCGCGATCCTCAGGTTGCAGGCGTTGCGTCTTCCTCGCTCCGACCTGCTGGAGTCGCCGACGGCGTCGCAACAGGGCTCTGCTCCGCCGCTGCGGTTGCCGTCGCGTCGATCGATGTCAAACCGCCAATGGGAGTCGCCTCAGGGTTGACTTGCTGGTACGGCTCCTGTTGAGGCTCCTGGTCACTAGTCAGGGTGGCACCACCGGAACATGTCGCCCCGGGCTCAGGAGTGTTATCGGGATTGAGCCGGTACTGCCTGATGAACGCGTCGATGCGCTCGTCGTCTGCACCGGTGAACTCGATCTGCTTGCCCCAGACCGAGCCAACGACGGGCGCATCCAGACCGGGATACGGGCTCACGAGGACATACCCCTGATCCGCCTTGTTCGCGAGCGTCTCGATGTCATCCTCGGGCAGCGACGGATTGTAGGTTAGCCACACTGCTCCGTGCTCCATGGAATGGACTCCATGCCAGTTGTAAATTGGCTCGGAGTAAAAACCACACGTCTGCCAGAGCGCGTTGTGCGGTCCTCCAACAGGGGGCACCTGCTCGTAGAGAATGACAGTGTCATTCTCTGGGTGAACCGCCGCCGCGAGGTCCTTACCGAAATACGTCGTGACGTCCCCTGAGACATCGGGGCCCATCCACCACCGGTACGCTCCCCATGCCACCGCGCCGAGAATCACAAGAGCGGCAATGGCGCCGCCAATGCGCAGCATCTTCGTCCGCTGATCCTGCTGCTGGCGCTGGAGTCGCCGTGCCTCGCGCCTGGCAGAGGCGTCAGAAGCCTGGGAGGCTCCCTCGGTCCGACCGGGTGCGGGGGCAGCGGCTCTCTGCCGTGGTGTCGCCCTGACCGACTGTGTCTGTCTCGATGGCTTCCGGGCGCCCGGCTGCGACTGTCTCTTCCGTCTTGGTTGCTTGCTCATGTGCTGGCTAATCCTTGCGGCAACATCAATCAGTTCAAACGATCAGGTGCTTCTTTACCTGAACGCGCAACGAAACTGGCGGCATTCTGTCATGGACACAAGCGCGTTCGCATACTCGCCTATTGAATCCGCCCTGCCAAATATACGCTTGCTTCGGAGATGGCGATGCGCTCCTGGCTCATACTGTCCCGATCGCGGACGGTAACAGCGCCGTCCGCGAGCGAATCGAAATCAACCGTGAAGCAAAATGGGGTGCCGATTTCATCCTGCCGGCGATAGCGCTTTCCAATGTTGGAGGTTTCGTCGTAGTCGATCAAGACACCGGTCGCATCTTGCAGCTGATCAAAAAGATCGCGCGCCACGGCGGTGAGCTCCGGCTTTTTCGCGAGCGGCAGGACAGCTGCCTTGAATGGTGCCAGACGCGGCGAGATGCGGAGGACGACCCGGGTCTCGGGCTTGCCATTCACGTCCGTTGTCTCTTCCTCGTCGTACGCATCCAGAAGCACGGTCAGGAACGTCCGGTCAACCCCAAACGTCGGTTCGATGACGTATGGCAAGTACCGTGCATTGGCCGCCTGGTCGAAGTAGGACAGGTCAACGCCGGAGTGCTCCTGATGCTGACGCAGATCGAAATCAGTGCGATTCGCGAGCCCATAGAGCTCCTTCCAGCCCATCGAACCAGGAAAGAGGTATTCGTAGTCGACCGTACGGTCGGAGTAGTGCGAAAGCTCCTCGGCGGCGTGCTCCCGTACGCGGACGTGCTCGGGCTTCAGCCCAATCAGATCGACCCATTCCTGCATTGACGCCAGCCAGCTCTCGAATTGAGCCGGCGCGTCTTCCGGCGTCACGAAATACTCTATCTCCATCTGCTCGAACTCAAGCACCCGGAAGACAAAGTTGCCCGGTGTGATCTCGTTGCGGAACGCCTTGCCGATCTGCCCTACTCCGAACGGCACCTTTTGTCTGGATGTCGCCAGGATGTTTTTGTACTGCACGAACATGCCCTGGGCCGTTTCTGGCCTCAGGTAGACCTTCGTGCTGGTCTCACTCACGGGACCAATCGTCGTGCTGAACATCATGTTGAACTGCCGGGCGTCGGTCAGTGTCCTGTTACCGCAGTTCGGGCAGGCGAGATTCGCATCCTTGATGATCGCCGACATCTCTTCCGGGGTCCTGGTGGCCGCATCCTCCATGCCCAACTTGTCCTCGAGCAGCGTGTCAGCCCGGAACCGCGCCTTACACGTCTTGCAATCAACAAGGGGGTCATTGAAATTCACGACATGCTCGGAAGCCTCCCACACGTGCGGGTGCATCAGGATCCCGGCGTCGAGACCAACCATGTCGCGGCGGCGCTGCACCAATGTCTGCCACCAGAGTTGCTTGATATTGTTTCGCAGCTCGACACCAAGTGGACCAAAATCCCAGGTGTTCGCAAGACCGCCATAAATATCGGACCCCGGGAAAACAAAGCCGCGCCGTTTGCTCAGGGCGACGATCTTCTCCATGGTGACGGTGCGACGATTCTCTGGCTGTTCACTCATGTACGTGCTGCTTCCTTGCATAGTGAGCCGGTGGCACTTTCATACCACCGGTCAGCGTAGTTCTCGCTATCACTATAGGATGTCGGGCAGCACTTATGCGGATGTCAGGTGCGCCTCCCGACCGCCGGAGCGATCAGACCCGCTTGGCAAGGTCCCGGTAGATCTGCGTGGTTGAGAGGCTAACGTGCCCCAACTGTCTCTGCACATCCCGGATGTCGGCGCCACGGCGCAGGGCGTGGATTGCGAACGAATGCCGCAACGTGTGCGGCGTCATCTGCTTGATTCCGGCCTTCTCGGCGTGGGCCTTGAGAATGAGCCAGAAGCCTTGCCGGGTAAGCCGTCCACCACGATGATTGACAAAGAGGGAATTCTGGTTCTGATCCGTGAGGATCCGCCGGCCTTCGGTCAGGTATCGACACAGCGCCTCAAGCGCCCGCGGCGAAAGGTGCAGCCGGCGCGTCCTCCCTGCCTTACCGGGACAGAGCACGGTTCCCGTCTCCAGGTTCACGTCATCGACATTCAGCGACACGAGCTCACTGACACGCATCCCGGTGGCGTACAGCACTTCCATCATCGCCCGGTCGCGCATCGCTTCCGGCTTTGCCCCTGACAATCGCGAGGGCGCCGCAAGGAGCCGGTCCACATCTTCAGGGTTTATTGCCCTGGGCACGTATTTATCTACCCGTGGGGCAGTGATATGCTCGCCGATGCCTCCATTGACGATTCCCCTGGTATTGAGCCAGGCGCAAAATGACTTGATGGCGGCCGTTTTCCGCGCCACTGTGGAGGATGCATAGGATCGCTCGCCAAGGAATAACAGGTAGGCGTTGAGACTGTCCTGTGTGAGTTCGTTCCAATTGGTGAGCGGATCGCTTGTACTACTCTCGGGTGGTCGCTGCAGAAAGGCCGCGAACTGATTCAAATCGTTGCGGTAGGCAGTGATGGTGTTTGCGGAAAACTGCCGCTCGGACTGAAGCGACGATAAAAAATGCTCGATTTGGTCCTGCATCCCTAAAACCTTCTCTCACATGGCTTAGCTCTTACGCCCCAGGGCAAAAGGGCAAGCGCTGTCGTCAACAACACTTGCCCTTCGTTCACATGTCCCTGTGATTGGGCGATGCTCGCTGACTTGATTTACCTTACGCAGGTGGCTTGCCAGTGATTGCATTTTCGAGAAAAACATGCGGCAGGTTGAAGGCATCGGCCACCCCGGCGTAGGTGACATGGCCATTGATCACATTCGCTCCCAGTGCGAGCGCGGGGTCATCCCGCAGTGCCTGCTCCCATCCCTTGTTCGCCAGCGCAATACCATAGGGGGTCGTGACGTTCGTAAGCCCCTGGGTGCCCGTTCGGGGCAGCGCTCCTGGCATGTTCGTGACGCAATAATGGACGACCCCGTCCACTTCGAATGCCGGGTCACTGTGCGTTGTCGGGCGTGACGTTTCAAAGCATCCCCCCTGGTCGATGGCGACATCGACCGTCACGCTGCCCCGCTTCATCGTGAAAACCATGTCAGCGGTGACAAGTTTGGGTGCGCGGCGTCCGGGAATCAGCACGCTTCCGATAACGAGATCCGCCGCCTGTACCGCATCGGCGATGTTCTTGCGGGATGACGCCAGGGTATTGATGCGACCGTCGAGGACATCGTCGAGATATCGGAGACGATCGACGTTGAGGTCGATGACTGTGACATTGGCACCCCTGCCCAGGGCGATGTTGGCGGCCGTGGTGCCCACGACACCTCCGCCGCTGACGACGCCCTCAGCCGGGGGCACGCCCGGGATGCCGCCCCGCAGCACGCCGCGACCTCCCGGCGTCCGCTCCAGGC
>JAUJLY010000384.1 GCA_030447145.1 Thermomicrobiales bacterium | reverse complement strand
GCCCTCCCCGGTTCGTGGGCCAGGGCGCGGAGCGTGTTACCGGGGGAGCGGGAGCGCAGGGGGGCATTGACTTCACACGCCGGGTTCTCGGTTGTGGCACCGATCAGGATAACCGTGCCGTCCTCGACGTGAGGCAATATCGCGTCCTGTTGTGCCTTGTTGAAGCGATGGATCTCATCGATGAAGATCACAGTGCGTTGGCTGTTCATGCCAAGGCGGTCCTTTGCCTCGACGATTGCCCTGCGGAGGTCCGCGACGCCGGAAGTGACTGCGCTCACCGACTCAAAGGTCGCGCGCGTCGTCGTCGCGATGATGCGGGCGAGCGTCGTCTTGCCGGCCCCGGGAGGACCCCACAGGATCAGCGAGGAGAGCCGGTCTTCCTCGATGGCTTTCCGCAGGAGCGTACCTGCTCCAACGACATGCTCCTGTCCAACAAGTTCGTCGAGCGTCCGCGGACGCATCCGGGTGGCAAGAGGTGCACGGCTCGTGAGTTGCTGCCGCCGGTGGGCTTCGAAGAGATCCATGTACCTGCCAGTGTGAGGGGTGCGGTTACTCGTCGTCCCTGGATGCGGCCTGCTCCTCCAGGGTTCGGATGAGTTCGGCAAGCTCGTCGCGTGTGTTCATTCCGAACCTGTGCATTGTCTCGAGTGCTTCCTCAAGCTCGTCGATCTGGGAGAGGAACTGGTGCATATCTAGTTCATCCCCGCGGTTCTTCCGCCTGGCAGCATCGAAGTTGATGATCTTGTCTGACATGCGGCTGCATCTCCTTCAGGTGATGATCTAGAGGAAGACGTCGCGGAGAGCAAGCACGAGCAGGGCTGTCCCGGCAACGGCGCCGTACTCCATGAGATCGCGCTTGCGCACGTGTTCGCGCTGGACACGAATGAGCATCAATCCGGCAATGGCGTAAAAGACGGCAAGCAGCACGGCACCACCGGTCCAGCCCCATGTTGGCCACCAGTTGAGCGCAATCATGACCTGGGCGAGCACCCATCCGCCAAGCACCGCATAGAAAATCCGCAATGGGGGAGCGATACCCGCGCGCTCCAAGGTTTCCAGAATCAGCACGCCCCCGACGAGACCGACAAGTGGCGCTGCAACCCATGTATCGAACTTGTTGAGGTAGATGGCGCTGAAGGCGAGAAAGGCGACCGCATGGACTACAAGCGTATGAATGGTCGACGCAATACGACTTGATTCTTCATCGGCTTCATCGAGTAAGTCACGTGATAGCAGTGCACCGGCCGTACCCAGAAAGGCGATAAGCGGGCCAAAGAGCAGCATCCACCGGTTGTGATAGGTCGCCGTCAGCACGATCGCGGCAAAGACGGAGATGAACGGGACCGCCCATGCCGTAGCCAAACCGCCTTGTGGGCGGCCGGGTCCAACGGCGTAAGCCGCGGCCGACGCGGTGCGCTCCGCATACTGTGCACCTCCGGCTGTCAGGAGTAGCACGACCGCAGCTATGATCCAGTACAAGGTGTCGGTTTGCTGGAAGATCGGGGGGTCACTTCTGTCACCTTCGCCAATCGCGATGATCGCAAGCAGCAGGAGAGCAGCGGCACTCAGCAGGGAGATGACCACTCCCTGGCCGTAGGCCGGCTGGCGGTCATCCGCCTGGAGGATGCCCAGGCCGAAGACCTTATGCTCGTCGTCGGACCCGTTGATATAGTCGTCGTAGTCCTGATCATCTTCATATTCGAGGTCGGCCGGTCGCCGCCTCGACGAGAAGGGGTTCGTGTTATCCCGATTCATGCGTTCGTCCCGATCTCTCCCTAACGGTAACGGTGTTTTCCGCTCAACCCGCGTAAGCACGCGAAACTGCCTCGTGCCTCGCGCAGTTTATCTGCCGGGCGACGTCCTGGTTCCTGCCGTCGACGCTATCTCGTCAGTAACCCGCATCTCGTTCCAGGCTTCCTGGATGGTCTCGTTGCTGATAGCGCCTTCCCGTATCACGGTGATGGTATCACCCTCACGCCTGATCACGGTGGACGCGAGACTACGCGGCGCGATGCCTCCATCGAGAATCACATCAATCTCTCCGCCGAGCGCCTGGAGGATTTCTTCCGCATGGCAGGCCGGCGGCTTCCCGGACCTGTTTGCACTGCTCACGGCGATGGCGCCCCCATTGTGCTGGGCGATCGTCAGCGCGATCGAGTGATCCGGGATGCGGACACCGAAGGTGCCGTCCGGCGCGATCACTTCCGTTGGAAGCGTGTCGCCAGCCTTCAGAATGATCGTGAGCGGCCCTGGCCAGAAGTGCGAAGCAAGCCGGAGCAATTCGGGATCCGGCTGGTCGGTTAGTCTGTAGATCACGTCCGCGCGGGAAACCAGTACCGGTAGCGGCTTCTCATGGGACCGGCCCTTGATGTCGTAGACACGGGTGAGAGCGTCCCGATGAGATAGCGATGCCCCGATGCCGTAGACCGTATCCGTCGGGAAGGCGATTACGCCTCCTCCCTGCATCGTCGCGATTGCTGTCTCGAGTGCCCGTTTGTCTTCCAGTGAAAGGTATGACATCGGTCGTGGTCCCCTGCTTGTCGCTGCTCCGCAGCAGTGATTCGTATTACAGGTGTGACTTGATATTCTCGGCGACTGCGGTGTTGATGCCCTCGACGGTGGCGAGCTCCTCGACTGATGCTGCCTGGATGGCCTTGACCGAACCAAAGGCCCGGATGAGCGCCTTCTTGCGGGTAGGGCCGACTCCCGGTATCTCATCCAACCTGGACTTGAACGCGGACTTGGAGCGGGTCGAGCGATGAAAGGTGATCGCGAAACGGTGAGCCTCGTCCCGGACCCGCTGGACGAGGAAGAGCGCCTGTGAGTCGCGGGGCAGCAGGATTGGATCAGGACGACCGGGCAGGAAGATCTCCTCGTTCTCCTTGGCGAGGCCACAGATCGGCACCTGCATGCCGACATCTTCAAGCGCTGCCACCGCGGCGCTCAGCTGGCCCTTGCCACCATCGACGATTACGAGGTCGGGAAGGGTTGTCCATTTGCCTTCCTTCTCCTCGTCTGCCTCCCTTGCGCGGCGGAAGCGACGGGTGAGCACCTCAGCCATGGAGGCAAAGTCGTCGGCCCCGACGACGGT
>JAUJLY010000054.1:848-11052 GCA_030447145.1 Thermomicrobiales bacterium | reverse complement strand
TGTATGGAAGCAAGCTCACACCTACCGCCGTCGCTCCCACTCCTAGTGACAACGGCAGCTGGATATACTTACCACCGACTGGCATAGTTCCTGCCCCCAATGCATGCAGTTGAATGTATGATGCTTGAGATGCAAGGGACGGTCTAGGACCGTCCCTTGCATGCGTTGCCGGGCAAGGACACCGGTTGGGACATGCAATTGACACTCGGAATGGATCGACGGCGGACCCCCTTTGACCCCAACATGCCGGCGGAAGTGATCGACTACGTCGAGTTGACGTTCGACATGGCCGCGACGTCGGAGGGAACGCCAACGTCGTGATGTGCAAAGAGGGTGTAAAGGTCGGGACCCGACCATTACACCCTCTCTTCGCTCACAGATATTACTGACAGCCCTGTGCAGCGGCGTCTTGAGCCACTCCTGCCTCCTACACCACGGGTCAGCCCCAAACAAGACCCATCCCATTGCGGCCGTGTCACGAGCAGGGAGCGCAGTTAAATTGATTGGCTCGTACAGATTCCTCGCACAAGATCGTCATTCAGACCCTCAGCAACGTCGAAGGGGATGAATCTTACGCGAAGCGCTGTTGGCTGCCAGAGACGGCCGAGGAGGATTCGCTTGGCACTACGCCGAATCCGAATCGCCACACGTCCCGGGATGGTCGCCGGCACCCTGCGGGCGACCGAGGGCCCGAACCGCCTGCTCAAGCGTTACCGACATTCCTCCGACGCGATCAAAAGGCGATCCCATAGTTGGACCAGCCTGATCCGCGTTGCTGTTACCCAGCGACGCGTCAGCAGGACGCCCGACGGCTGGCCCGTTCGCAAGAGACCCAACGATCTCCGGACGCTGGCACTGCCGGTCCAAAAGGAGCATCTCGACCTGGGCGCTCAATCGATCCAGTCGCGCGAGGAACTCCGCGTCATGTCGATCCTTTGGATCGGGGCTCTGGCTCAACGTTTCGATCCTGATCGCTTGCGAAACCGGATTCTCGACGAGAGATGGATCTCGCTCCAGCTCCCTGATCTGCGTGATGATCTCCTGCCGGCATCGCTCGACACTGTCCAGGTCCGTGTGATCGAGAAAGATTGTGCGACTCTGGGTGATGTCAAAAGGAAGGGATTCGCCCTTCTGGATGATCTGGACCACCGGTTTGCTCACCATATGACGGATGGCCAGCTCATAGAAGACATTGGCGTTGAGGCCGGTCAGGTCTGCTATCACCAAATCATCCTGGAGAAGATGGTTGATAATCTGCTGCCCGATCATTCCCGGTCTCGGCTCGATGTCGGATCGCAGAGGGGAATACCCACACTCCTCTACAGCCGGCTTGATGACATGCCGAAACACCTTGTCGGAACGAACGCGAACGACACTGCCGTCCTCACCGAGCGGGGCAATGACAAAACACGATTTTCTCGATCCCTCTTCCTGCTCTTCCACCTTGGCGCCCCTTGTTCATGTGTTCGTGCAGGTTCGATCCTCGCGGTATGATGCAGCCGCTCCTGTCGTGCCTCAGGCGCAAGAGAGATACCCACACTTGCTGATCGATTGCCCGGAGGGACGAAGCGCGAGAATGCAACTATCACAGCCATGTCACCCGCATCACCAGACCACAGACGAGCGCACGCGGAGGGATTCATGGAACTCAGTCTTGCAGGACGTATCGCCCTAATCACCGGCGCCAGCCGCCTCGCCGGCATCGGTGCGGCGACTGCCCGGGCGTTTGCCGCCGCCGGCGCGGACATCGCCTTTACTCACTGGACCGCATACGATCACGCGTCCTATGGCACCACCTCCTCGGAGCCGGAGACGCTGCTCAACGAGCTTCGCGACTTGGGCGTCCGGGCAGAGGGGATCGAGGTCGATCTGTCGGATAGCTCCTCCGCTGCCCGGCTCTTCGACACCGTGGAAGCGCGCCTGGGACCGGTGAGCATCCTCGTGAATAACGCAGCATATTCCACGCACGATGACCACGAGACTCTGGCAGCAGAGTCACTGGACCGCCACTACGCGGTGAACGTCCGGGCGATGGCGCTGCTCTCAGTCGAGTTCGCGCGCCGCTTCACCACCGGCAGTGGTGGACGCATCATCAACCTGACCTCCGGGCAGAGTGTTGCCCCGATGCCCGGTGAGCTTTCCTATGTCACCTCAAAGGGGGCGATCGAGGCCTTCACGACCTCCCTTGCCCCGGGCGTGGCCAGGAAGGGCATCACCGTCAATGCCGTCGACCCGGGGGGGACCGACACCGGCTGGATGACGGACGAGTTCAAGGCCACGATCACGGCGGAGATGGCTTTCGGCCGCCTTGGACAACCGGAAGATGCCGCCCGCCTTATTCTCTTCCTCGCCAGCGATGCTGGCCGCTGGATCACCGGGCAGATCATCCACTCGCGTGGTGCCTGACCCAGTGTGGAAACGGCCGTCACCCGTCCAGATGTGACAGCACGACATCCGTGACCGCGCGGGTGGTGGCTGTTCCGCCGAGATCGGGCGTCAGCACACCGGCGGCAGTTACTGCCTTGATCGCGTCGACGATGGCCGCCGCCTGCTCGGGCAAATGGAGATGCTCCAGCATCAGCGCGGCGCTCCAGATCGCCGCAATCGGGTTGGCGACGCGCTGGCCCGCGATGTCTGGCGCGGATCCGTGGCCCGGCTCGAACATGCTGGGGTGCTGGCGCTCGGGATCGATGTTCGCACTGGCCGCGATACCGAGACTTCCCGCAAGGGCGCTTCCCAAATCTGAAAGGATGTCGCCGAAGAGATTGGAGCCGACGACGACCTCGAGCGACTCAGGCCGGAGCACAAAACGCGCTGCCATCGCATCTACCAGGAATTGCTCGGTTTCGACATCCGGGTAGTCTGTGGCAACACGAGCGAAGACCTCGTCCCACAGCGTCATCGCATATTGCTGGGCGTTGCTCTTTGTCACGCTGGTCACTTTCGGATGCGACCGCGAGCGTGCAAGGTTGAAGGCATAGCGAATAATTCGCTCGCAGCCTTTCTCGGTGAAGAGAGCGGTCTGGAGGGCAACCTCGGACGCTCCGCCACGACCCGCAAGATTCCGTCCGCCGATGCCCGAGTACTCGCCCTCGGAGTTCTCCCGGACCACGACCCAATCGATTGACTCGGGAGAGGCGCTGCGCAATGGGCTGGTGATCCCGGGCAGCAGTTGGACCGGTCGGATAGAGGCGTACTGGTCGAAGCCCTGGCAGATCGCCAGGCGAAGCCCCCAGAGGCTGATGTGGTCCGGTACATTGGGCCCGCCAACAGCCCCAAAGTAGATGGCATCAAACGGCGCAAGGCGTTCGAGCCCGTCGGCATCCATCATCCTGCCGGTGGCCAGGTAATATTCGCACCCCCATGGAAACGACTCGAACTCGAAACTCAGGTGTCCGCCAGAGCGGTCCGCGAGATGGTTAAGCACCCGGAGACCTTCAGGAACCACTTCCTTCCCGATCCCGTCGCCCGGGATGACAGCGATGCGAATAGTCCTCGGCTCCATGCGATTCCCCTCCCCTAACTCGTCGATATCAAGTATTGACTGATAATGACTCTCCATGGATCGCACACCGGTTGCCACACTCAGGAGCGTCACAGCAAAGCGTGCCCGGAGAACCTCGGTGCCATCGACCCGGTCAGCCGAACACTACACCTACCGCCCACTCCGGCCGTTGGTGGGATAGCCGACGTTCGCGAGCAACGCTCACATCTGGTATCGCTCCGGGAGCAGCATGACAATGTCGGGGACATTGTCATGCTGGACACGTTCTGACTTTCGCCCCGGGCTCCAGCGGCACAGGGCATGTACGTGATGGGGTAACTGGAGGACAATGATGGAGAAGCGCACGTTCGACATCGACATAGCCATGCAACGCATCCGGGAGGCGGTGACGCCCTATCCCAAGGCCGCCATGTTCGAGCTGCGAGACGATGGCTACGGATCGCCGCTCGAGCAGCTCATCGCCTGCATGCTCTCGATTCGCACGAGAGACGAGGTCAGTGTCGTTGCGTCCCGCCGCCTCTTTGCGAGGGCGCGAACCCCGGACGCACTTGCGATGATGACCCCGGACGAAATCGATGCGCTCATCCCCGATGTGACCTTCCACGAGCGGAAGGCGGTCCAGATTCGCGACATCGCGATCCGCGTCCGCGACAAGTTCGCGGGCGAGCTCCCCTGCGATCCGGAGGTAATGCAGTCGTTCTCGGGCGTCGGGCCAAAATGTGCAAACCTCGCACTCGGTATCGCCTGCGACCACCAACGGATCAGCGTCGATATCCATGTCCATCGGGTCACGAACCGCTGGGGGTACGTCCAGACGAAGACGCCGGAACAGACGATGGCCGCCCTGGAGGGAGTGCTACCCGAACAGTACTGGATCGAGATCAACGAGCGGCTTGTCCCCTTCGGCAAGCACATCTGCACTGGTGTCCGCCCCAGGTGCTCAACCTGCCCCGTACTGGAGATGTGCCAGCAGATTGGAGTCACCACCCACCGCTAGGCCAATTCCGGCATCCCCCACACCTGAAGGGCAAAACCGTCAAACTCGTAGCGCGCCATGTCACCCTCGCGGCTGGATGCCTCCATCCCGTCGATGGCGTCCCTGACCCGCTGCGCCATGCGAGGTAGCATCGCCGGCTCGATCGGGCTGTTGTCATGCGCCGGGTAGACAGCATTCAACATCGGCGAAAGGTCAGCGAGGCGCTGAAGTGAGGCCTGGTAAGTTGCCAGGTGGAACGGCCCGTAGACGTAGAGGGCTCCCGCATACGCGACATCAGTGCTGAACAGCGCCCGTTTCGCCCTGTCCAGAAGAGCAATCCCGCCGGGGGAGTGGCCAGGGCAATGCAGCACCTCAAGCACACGTCCCCCGAGGTCGAAGCGGTGCCCGTCCTCCATAACGTCCGTGGGTGGCACCGGGGGAATCACGAACGTTTCGACATCGAACCCTTCCGGCAATGGCCCGGTCAGGCCTTCAGGCGAGAACGCGCGCCGGAGCCGTTCATTACCCACTCCGCCCACAAGCGTTGCCGCGTTGGCCTCTGCCTGGTGAATCCACCGCTCATCGAACTGGCGGTTGCAGCCGATATGATCCCAGTGCGCGTGGCTGTTAACGAGGAACACGGGCTTGCCGGTGAGTGACTCGACAAGAGCGCGCATATCCCCGGCGCCGGTGCCAGTATCCAGCAACAGTGCGCGCTCATTCCCTTCAATGAGGTAGGACTTCACATGCTCGTAGTGGCATGGCTCTTCAATAATGAAGATACCAGGTTCGGCGCGGCGGACGTCATACCACGGCTGTGCTGTCGGTACGGGTACTGTTTCCATTCTGCTCCTCTTCACCTGGTCATCGCCAGCTTGACCGCATCAATGATCAGCGAGGTGAACCAGTAACGGCCGTCGCGATTACGGTGATCGAAGCGCGCCGACCGGTAGACGAATCCCTCTCGTTCGTCCCACATCACTGTATGAACCTCGCCCTCCGCGTCCCACCACTCCAGCAGCCGCACCTCGAACCCTGCGGCCGCAAACAATGCCGGCAGCGAGCGATAGTCGTAGACGACCTTGTGGCCGGCAGCGGGATGATCGACAGCTCCCGGGCCTCCGACTTGCACGATCCGCTGGTACGCCTCGTCCGGAAAGAGGCCATCCGGCACAGCACACCGAACGAAGCCACCGGGCCGGAGGAAATCGAAGCAGATGTCGGCGGCCACCCTTGCTTCCGCGAGGTCAAGGTGTTCCCAGACATGCTCGGCGAGCATCCGGCTGATGCTACCCGGTCGAAACCGCGCCTCCCAGTCAGATCGCCTCGTCAGATCGAGGTCCTCTTCCTGGGTCCGGATCCACCCCGTATAGTCCTGTGACGATGCACCGACAATCACGCGAATCCCGTCATCGTTCGTCACTGAGTGGAGTTCTCCATATCCCTCATCATCCTGCGCCCTGCGCAGGATCCACCGGTGAAGCCAACATCTGCCGAACACCTGCGGCATCGCATCAAGACAGGCACCAAGATCTCTACGACGGAGCGACCGTTTATCTCGCCGATGAGATGAAACTAACCCGCGCTGCTTATCTTCTTCCCCGCCACGCGTGCCACAAACCCAGATTCTCCGTCAAATCGAGCGTCGTGTACAACAACATCATTGCAGGGTCACCGGCAGGCTCTGCAGACCGCGCAGGACGAGTCCCGCTCGCCAATCCGGTTGCGTTGCCCCAAGTCGCAGCCCGGGGGCCTCCCGGGTGAGCGTCTGGAAGGCGATCTCCCCTTCCATGCGAGCAAGTGGGGCTCCGAGACAGAAGTGGATCCCCAGGCCGAACGACATGATTCGTCCTACTTCGCGGCAGATATCAAGCCTGTCCGCCGCCTCGAACGCCCTCAGATCCCGGTTGGCTGATCCCAGCGCGAAGATGACTTCCGTACCCGTGCGCACCCGGTTCCCGACAATCTCCACATCCTCCATCGCCATGCGTGTCGTCATCTTCACCGGGCTGTCGTACCGCAGCAATTCCTCGGTGACATTCCGCGCCAGCGATGGATCACCCACGAGAGCCTTCCACTGATCGGGGTGCTGCAAGAGAGCATAGGTTCCATTCCCAATCAGGTTGACTGTCGTCTCGTGCCCTGCCACCAGCAGCAGAATGAGCGTCGAGATGAGTTCCTTCTCGTTGATCTTCCCCTCGCTGGCCTCCGCTGCGATAAGCGAGGAGATCAGGTCATCCCTCGGCTCCCTGCGCCGCTCAGTGACAATCCAATTGAGATACTCCACGAGTTCACTGGTCGTCTGGTCAGCGCGCTGGACGAACTCCTGAAGTCCGCTCACCGGCAGATTGATCGCGGCGGCGATGACCGCGGCCCAGTCCCGGAATCGAGCGAAATCACTCTCGGGGACACCAAGAATGCCTGCGATCACCAGGACCGGCAGCGGATAGGCAAAACTTGCGATGAAATCAAGGGCTCATCCTGCCTCTTCATGTCCTCGAGCAGGTCGTGCGCAAGTCGCTCGATTGGGGCACGCATCTTGTTGACATGTCGTGGGGTGAACGCCATGTTCGCCGTCGAGCGGAGCCGCGTATGATCGGGCGGATCGCGAAAGAGCATGAAATGGTTGGCGACATCATGAAACGAATTGACCTCAGGCTCAGGCGGCTGTTCTCCCGGAGGCAACAAGCGACGCCTTTCCCTGCCGAGCCGAGAATCCCTTAGCCACGTCTGCACATCTTCCATGCGTAGCAGCACGACGGAGGGATCCCCGTTGAACCAACTACCCTCGCCCCTGGCGACTTGCCCCGCCTCCCGGAAACGCTGGTAGTACGCATAGATTTCTTCCGGGCGTGCATCCCGGTGAGGCGCGAACACGCGGCTCTCTTCAGTGGAAGCGCCCCCATGTATCATGGATAGACCACCATTTGTTCATTCCTCCGGAGTGATATCGGAAATGTCCAGTCCCGGTATGTCGCGGTATACACGGAAGTGTACGCAGGCATACCGTAGTGGTCATCCGAGTGGAGCCAGGAAACATGTCCCCTCTCTCATCACAACAACCAACCGGGTTTCGCGATCGCGTCGATGCGGGCGCGCGGCTTGCCGTGCCACTCCTCCCAAGGGTTGCCACCCTGGCGCCGGACGACATCGTCGTCATCGGGCTCGCCCGCGGTGGTGTGATCGTCGCGGCAGAGGTCGCGCGACAGCTGGATGTCCGGCTGGAGGCGATCGTGGTGCGCAAGCTGGGCGCGCCGGACCAACCCGAGCTCGCCATCGGCGCCCTCGCGGCGAGCGGTGAGCGGGTGCTCAACCAGCCCCTCATCAAGGACATTGGACTGGACCAGGAACAGGTTGAGTTGATCTCCGGCCAGGCACAGAGGGCCGCGATGTCGCTCTGCAGGGAGACCGGTGTGCCCGCGATGGTTCCCGATATTGTTGGCAAGACTGCGATTCTCGTGGACGACGGCCTGGCAACAGGCGCGACCATGAGAGTGGCGATCGAGGCGGTTTATCACCAGGGAGCACGCCAGGTCTTTGTCGCGCTCCCCGTGGCTCCGGCGTCCATGGTAGAGCCGTTCAGGGAAATCGCCGACGATGTCATCACGATCATTGCCCCGGACAATCTACGGGCCGTGGGACAATGGTACGGTCACTTCCCCGACGTCCCCTCCTCTGCGGTGCGCGAGGCGCTTGCCGCGAACCGGGCGGGCGCCTGACAGAGGGCCGGATTGCGCGAGCGGTGATGGACTCCGTATGCTTCCGGCGGCGCCTCTGCGCTCATCGAGCCCGACGACTGCACCATCCCTTTCCCCCGAACCCGTGAGGTACCCATGACCCGACTGCAGGATTCCGCTTTTGCTCCCACCATCGTCCCCTTTGGGCAACCTGTAGACGCTGGCCCCTGGCGTTTGACCGTCATCGACGGTCAGCTGGGCGAGGTGGCCTACTCCACCATCGTGGCGACGAACGAAGGGAACGAACAGGCACCGGAGGGGCTCACCTGGGCCCTGGCCTACCTCACCGCCGCGAACACGAGCGATCAAACCCGCGTGATCAACCTCTCGGACTTTGCGGCAACGGGGACCGACGGCGTCTTGCGTCGCCCGCCTGCGATGGACTGCCCGGATCCAGCCCTGCAGGCAACAGTCGAGCCGGGCGGCATCTCCGAAGGGTGGGTTCCGTTTCATGTCAACGACACCGGTAATGTCATTCTCTGGTTCTCCAGCCCCTTTTTGGGCGGAAGCTGGAGCCGGGCGTGTATGGCGCTGACCGATGGTGCGACGACCCCGACCTTTGACCCGGCTCCAGGAGATTCTGGTCTTGGGCAGACACCAGATGCGCCCGCCGCCTTTGGCGAGACGGTACGCACCGGCAATTTTGATGTGACGGTGCTGGAGCAGGCGTTCGGCCAGGCTGTCTACGACATGGCCGAATTCGGGCTGAGAGCACTGGCCGGATCCAGCGGCTACGACACCTGGATGGCGGTGAAGGTGCGAGCGACCAATGTCAGTGATCGCCCCGCCTTCTTCTCCTATACAGCCCTGCAACTCGCCGCATTCGACGGGGAGGCGTGGGATAACATCATGGCGCTCACCGCGCCACCCCCTGATGCCGCAAAAGAGCTCATGCCCGGAGCGACACGGGAGGGCTGGGCGGCATTTGAGTTGACGCCATGGTCGGCGCTGGAGTTGATCCGTGTTCAGCCATCACTGGTTGCCGATCAGCCTCGTTTCGTCTCCTTCGGCGCCACACCGGCTGCTGCATCGTCGGACACGCCGGTACAGGAGCAGCAGTTCCTTCCGGGTGACCAAGTCGTCCTGACGGATGGCCGTATCAACATGCGGGCTGCTGCATCCACCAGTGGAGACATTGTGGCGGAGCTTCCCGTTGATACGGCCCTCACGATCACCGGCGAGGCAGTCACTGCTGACGGCTACACCTGGTATCCGGTAGAGGTCCAGGAATCGGGCCAGGCAGGGTACGTTGTCACCGACTATCTCGCCCCGGCCGAAAACGAGTAAAAGCTCCCCTGAACGTACTATCGCTATTGCATTCTGTAACCTCTACACTGCGGAGGCACGGTCCGTGCAATATGTTGGCAGCGAATCAGGCTCGTCTATCGGGAACCTCGATGAACTTCCAGACCTTTGCCCTCGCCACACTCATCGTGGCATTCGGGGTCACCCAGTACACGCTCGTCGTTCAGGCGATCAGGGATCTGATCCGCCGTCCTCGCGTGCGTGGTGGGAACAAGATGTCCTGGGCGCTCCTGATCGTTTGCGTTCCCATCGTTGGCGCCTTCCTGTACAGCTGGATGGGACCGACAAGCTTTCTCCGGCATGGAGCCGCCACGGCGACCCGGCAGACTGCCGGCCCGGCTATGCGCCGTGCAGACGAGCTTCCTGGTCCGCGCCCACAGAACGTCACCCCGCTCCGGCCACGTCCCGAGTCTTCCGTTCGCGGCCGCACTCCCCAACGGCGCCCCGGGCTGACTCGCAGCCGGGCACATAACACCGGAACCTCCGTTCACCGCATGCGCCGCACCGGGTCCTGATTCCGAATTCCATGCAGTCTGATAATGCTCACGCACACGTCTATCATCATCCGGCCTTTGCCGGCCATGACACAACGCCCCACCCTGAAAACCCGTCTCGCGTCATCGCTATCGATGCCGAATTGCAGCGCCGGGGATTGCTCCATGACCGTCGCTTGCCGGTATG
>JAUJLY010000054.1:0-838 GCA_030447145.1 Thermomicrobiales bacterium | reverse complement strand
CCCCGCCCGCCCCCCCCCGGGTCCGAGTGCCAGACCCCCCTCCTGTTCGATCCGCCCCACCCCCCCGATCACCACCCCCCGCGCTGGCCCGCCCCACCCCCCCCCCCCCCCCAAAAAACCCCGCGCCGGTCATCGTCTCGCTCTCCTTATGGCCCGGCCGGGGTTTGGCCCCCGCCCGGGGGGGGGCGGTTTGCCACCCCGACCCGCGACGAGCAGATCCTCCGCGTTCACGATCCACGGCTCCTCGTCTCGCTGGAACAACTCGCGAGATGGGGAGGAGGTGCGATTGATCCCGACACCATCGTCTTCCCGGACTCGCTCGATGTCGCCCGCCTTGCGGCGGGTGCTGGCGTCCACGCCGTCGAAACCATAGCCGCTGGGGAGGCGACCACTGCGGTCGTGCTGGGGCGACCACCGGGTCACCACGCCACGAAAGACCGGTCCATGGGCTTTTGCCTACTCAACACGGTTGCCATCACAGCCGCTCATGCGCTAGCGACGGGATTCGAGCGTGTCGTGATCATCGACTGGGATGTCCATCACGGGAATGGCACGCAGGACATCTTCTATGATCGGGCCGATGCCCTCTTCTGCTCGTCTCACCGGTACGGCCGCTATTTCTACCCCGGTACGGGAGCGGCCGAAGAGCGCGGTACCGGTGCAGGCACCGGCTTCACGCTTAACGTCCCGCTGCCGGCGGGTCGGGGCGACGCCGACTACCGCCGCGTCTTCGACGAGCGGATGCTGCCGGCGGCCCGCGCCTACCGCCCGGAGCTGGTCCTCGTCTCGGCCGGCTTCGACGCCCACGCCGCCGACCCCCTCGGCGGGATGCGCCTGA
>JAUJLY010000383.1 GCA_030447145.1 Thermomicrobiales bacterium | reverse complement strand
GAACTGACATCGACGCCTCAGAGTTCAACGACTACATGCAGTGGTCGGCGAGTGACTTTGCCGACGGCGAGGTTGTGCCTTCAATGGCCCATGGGGCCGCAGCCTCCCCGCAGTTCCGCACCTCGATCCTCGAAGCGACGAACACCTTCCTGGCCTTCGGCGATGCCGAGCTCTTCCAGGAGGACCTCGTCCTCGCCGCAAATGACGCCGGCCTCGGCCAGTAGCTGGCAGCAATCAGCGGGTGGTCCGATCGGACCGCCCGCATGCCAACCGGCCGTTCGCCCAACGGGAGACCGGCGGTGCGGTTTTCCGTTGCATGATCGCCTGAACATAGGAAGGACTTACACGTGGCCGCTTCCCAAACGGCACCTCCACCGCGCGTGGCAACTTCCCATACGACCTCTCCGTCGCCCCGAGGCCGCCGCTCCCCGCGAGAATCAAGCATTTCCAAGCTCTTGCTCGCTCCAAGCATGTTCGCCATCATGGTGTTCGTCTACGGCTTTATCGCCATGTCCATTTGGGTGTCACTCTCCAACTGGGGATCGGCCCGGATGGACCTTTCAATCGCCTCGGAGCCATTGGAGACGTACCGACGCCTCTTCACCATGGCGCGCTTTCAGACGGATCTTCGCAACGCTCTTGTCTTCACCGTGCTGTTTCTGATCATCTCGGTGGTAGTCGGGCTGACACTGGCACTGCTGCTCGATCAGAGCATCTTCGGGCGCTCTTTCTTCCGCAACATCTTTCTCTTCCCCTACGCGCTCTCGTTCATCGTTACGGGCGTCTCGTGGCGCTGGGTGTTCAATCCGGAAACAGGCATCAACCTGCTACTGGACAACCTCGGGCTCAACTTGCTGCTGGGCAAGCTTGGGCTCCCGGAATTCTGGCCACCTTGGCTGACCACTCCGGAAGTCGTCGGCGACTTGGCCCGATGGATCCCTGCCCTGGAGGGCCTGCGCACACAGATCGGACTGCCCCTGGCGATGATTCCGGTGATCATTGCAGCGGTCTGGCAGCTCTCCGGGTTCGCGATGGCGATGTACCTGGCAGGGCTCAGCACGATCTCCCACGATATCCGCGAGGCAGCCCAATTGGACGGCGCCAGCACCTGGCGCATTTACCGCGACATCATCGTCCCGTTGCTCAAGCCTATGACTATCAGCATCCTTATCATCCTCGGCCACGTCTCGCTCAAGATCTTCGATCTCATCTTCGCGATGTCCGGACCGGGCCCGGGGTTCGCCACGGATGTGCCGGGCATCTTTGTCTACGAGCAGACCTTCCGCGCCACCCGGTACAACCTCGGCGCGGCGGCTTCGGTAGTCATGCTCATCATGGTCTCGGTGGTGATCGTCCCGTATCTCGCCCGCAGCCTTAAGGAACTCTAGCCATGGATGTCGCAATGCCCCGGAGACCGCGCCGCAGCCGGCGCGATCGATTCACCAAGATCCTGATCACGGCGATGTTGACGCTCGCTGCTCTCTTCTATCTAATGCCCGTCTATGTGATGGTTGTTACCGGATTTAAGGCTGCCGTAAACGTCAGCCTCTCGCAAATGTGGACCCCTCCGACCAGCTTTGATGTAGCCGGCTACAAGAGTGCATGGGAGCGTCTCAGCCCTAACCTGGTGACCAGCTTCCTGCTCGTGATACCCGCCACCCTGCTCTCGGGCATGTTCGGCGCAATCAATGGTTACATCTTTTCAAAGTGGAAATTCCGGGGATCGGATCTCCTCTTCACGCTGCTGCTCTTCGGCATGTTCATTCCATACCAAAGCATCCTAATCCCGCTCATCCGCTTTCTACAGGAGATTGGGCTCTACGGCTCATTGCCGGGGCTGATCCTAGTGCACGTCGTCTACGGTCTGCCAATCACCACGCTCATCTTCCGTAACTACTTCGCAAACATCCCCGGCGAATTGGTGGAGGCAGCACGGGTGGATGGCGACACGGTAATCGGCATCTTCCGAAGGATCATGCTGCCGCTCTCAATCCCCGCATTCGTTGTCGTCGGGATCTTTCAGTTCACGAATGTCTGGAACGATTTCCTGTTCGGCCTCGTCATCATCACCAACCCGGCACGGCAGCCGATAACCATTGCGCTCAACAACCTGAGCGGCGGGTTCTCGGTAGCATGGAATGTCCTGATGGCCGGTGCTGTGCTCGCGGCGTTGCCAACGGCGATCATCTACATCCTCCTCGGCCGGTTTTTTATTCGCGGGATGCTCGCTGGTTCGATGAAGGGATAGGCGGGCGCGAGGGAGAGTACGTTACCGCCTCCTGCGGCACGCGTCATCCTCATACTGACTCCCTCGCTGGAAACTCTCCATTCCCAGAGCAGGGCAGACATAAATTTGACCCGCAGATGCGCTGCCCATGGCCACGTTCGCTGGTATCATTCGGCTAGCATTGATGCTCAACGGGCAAGGCCGCTTCCGATTTTCTTTCTCGTATCACGGAGAACAGCAACGCATGACTGCACACGGTGAGATGCCGACCATCTGCCGCGGCATCCGTGGGGCAACAACCGCGGGCGCCAATACGGCGGAGGACATTCTCGAAGCAACCCAGGAACTGGTTGAGGTGCTGATCGAGCTCAATGACCTCCAGACCGAGGACATCGCCAGCGCCATCTTTACCACCACTCCGGATCTCACCGCGATGTTTCCTGCCTCAGCCGCCCGCACCTTTGGCTGGACCGAGGTTCCGATGATCTGCTCTCACGAGATGTCCGTTCCCGGCGCACTTGATAACGCTGTGCGTGTCCTCGTCCACGTCAATACCACCCGCTCGGCCTCGGAGATCCGCCACGTCTACCTCAAGGGCGCGAAGCAGCTCCGGCCGGAATGGGGTATCTCGGACGAGGAGGTCGCCCGCATCACCGGTGCCGGTTCGACGTCGTCCGATGAGACGGAGGTTGCCGCTGTTCCTGTCACCGCTGCATCCGTCTAGCATCCATCCAAGGAGCCCGCTGTGATCATCGTTATGAAGCCCGATTCGCCCCGCGAAAACCTGACGGTCGTCGTCGAACGCGTGAAAGAACTTGGCCTGCATCCACACCTCATCGATGGTGAGGAGCGGACGATAGTGGGGGTGGTGGGCTTACCCTTACCGCCCTCGCTT
>JAUJLY010000053.1 GCA_030447145.1 Thermomicrobiales bacterium | reverse complement strand
CCGCTGGTCGAGCATCTCTGCCCGGTTCCAGCGGCCCATGTGTCCACCACTCAGTTGTTACTGACATTATACATCTGCTGAGACCGTGACGATGCTGGTCAATTGAGTCGGTTGCACATGCGTAGACGAGTGCCGCTTCAATTTCATGCTGACCACCCATGTCGCACACTTCGCCCCCCGACGGGGTGAATCCAACCCAGTTCCAGATCATCGCGCCCTACGAATCGGATCCATGAATGTGGCTGCGCCTATCTTGGATCGATCTCTAATGAGGAAAAAGCTATCGCATCAGCATGGCGGCTGACACCGGTGGGGCCGGCGTGGCACGGGTCCAGACGTACCGCGACGTGCTGGAGGACCTCCTCTACCATCCGAAGGTCAAGAGCGCTGGACCTGACGGCCGACCGTGCTACCGACAGACGGTCGGCCTGCTGCGTAGACGGGTCATGCGATCCATCTCAGAGCTGACCATGTACGTCGGCAAGGAATCCAATTGGCTCGAGGACGTGGTGGCCGGCATCGAGCACAGCCCGGATGAGGCCTGGACCGAGTACCGGGATGCTGAGCGGGATCCATGGAAGACGCTGGTGCTGCCGGTACTCAAGCTAATCCCAGCACAGCGGCTTGCCGATGAGACGGGGCTGACCATAAGCACAGTCAAGGCAGCGCGTAAGGGACATACGAGTCCACACGGGCGGAATCGGCAGGCGCTCATCCTCGCCGCAGCCAGGTTTGCCTGCGAGCGGCTGCGGGAGCTCGACATCCCGGCCCCGACCGACGACCTCGCCTGCTGCGCCGCCCACCTCGCCTCGACAACTCGTTCGGGAATCCGATGACTCCGCCGCTTGCCGACATGTGCCGACAATCTACTCTGTCCAGACACACTCATCCGAGTCGATGTCGTCTGCCGCTGGGGTGGTGCTATTGTCAACGACGAGTGAGGCAAGCGTGGTCCCGCTGTCTACCCCGTACGCTCGGACCTCAGCCAGGCTCATGCCTAGCCGCTCCACCACCGTCCCGAACCGAGTGGACCCGCTCTGCCATGCCTCGGTTCCGCCGAAGGTAGCGACGGGCTCCACCACAACCAACTTGTCGAGCGGCCGCAACAACCGCTTCGCCTCCTGCAGTTACGCCAATCGGTCTGCTGGCGTCCCCCACATCGACAAGCTCATCACGACGAAGTCGGCCTCACCGCCAGGGAGTCCTGTGTCTGCGCTGTCGCCCACGAGACCACCGTTGACCCCGTGCCGGTCAATGCCGACCACTCGTTCGCACGAAAGGTCGCGCAGGGGGTTGGAGCCGCAGCCGAAATCTATGACGACGGACCGCCGGTCAAGCCAGCGGGAGAGCCATTCGCGGACCAGCCGCTGTTCCGGCCCCACACGACAGTGACCGTTTCTACTTCCTGCTCAAGGCACCAGTTCGCAAAGTTCGCGGCTATGGCTCCTTCTCGTCCTACGAAGAAATGCGCACGTCAGAGGCTTGGAACCGGTTTGGTCCCGCCAACGGTGTTCCCGACCTGGCGAGGCTCATCACCAAGGTGACGGTCTACGCGGCACGGCACTCGTCGATACGGTCGGTGCTGGATGCCGACCCGACCATCGGGTGCATTGTCCTGCGTGATCCTGTCTTCCTCGAAACACGTCACTTTCGCGCGCTGGACACGGTAGACGCTCCCGTCCCCCGCCATGGGGTCATATTCTGGATCCGATGGTTCAACCGATCGCCTGACTTGGTGCTATGCCGAACATGTCGCAGGTCATTGCCCATTCCCAGTCGAGATGTCGCCATTCGTCGTCGTCGGGGCCGTCGTAGATCATGCACAGAGAACCTGTGTATCCAGCATCTCGCAGGATGGAAAGGCTTTGACGGAAGTCAGCCTCATCCGGGCCCCTGGTGTCGAAGTGGCATTTGATGTGGGATGCCTCGGCTCTCGGGGCAATCTTGACGAGGTCGTCGTACTTGTGGGCACCTGTCCAGTTCCCGAGATCGATCATCAGGCCGACCTGATCGCCTGCTGCGTCGAGCACTGCCAGCGTCGAAGCCGCGTCCGGCGTGAGTTCCTTCCAGTTCTCGGTGAGCAACCGGATTCCCGGATGAGCCTCCGCCAGCGACGCGAGTCGGGCACCGCTCATGTCGAGCAACTCAGGCGTCGGTCGGGAGTGCCCGGCGCAAACACGCGCGCGCTTAGCGCCTAACCGTGCCGCGATGGCAATCCAGTCGCTTATCCAGGCCATCTGGTGTTCGGCATCATCGGCCGTAATGTCACCGGCATCGACCAACAGCACATCGAGTTCGATGCCATTTGAGTCAAGTGCGCCGCGCAGCGAATCGAGATAGGCATCGTCAGTTGAAGCAATGTGGAACTGGCAGATCTGGACTGCCTGATACCCTCTCGCAGCGAGCTCTGCCGGGAGCTCGAGGAGTGAGATACCGCCCTCAACGGGAAGCCGTCGCATCATCCGACCACCCTTGGGTGATGAATTCTCGGCAACAAAGCTCCCCAGCGTGCGGTGAAGCGACCATGTCGAGACAGATCGGGTAAATGTCCTCTGCGCCATAAAGAACGTCCTTTCGGTCCAGGAGATGGGGTGACGACAACGCGAGATATCTGCACGAGCCAGGATCTGGAGGCTCTCTTCCGAGTTAGACCGCTGCCATCAGGCCAGCACCTGTCACGGGTCACACCCAGAAAGGGGAGGACCGACCGGTCTAACCAAGTCCAACGCCGCTAGACCCACACGGGTCCAGCGACGTTCTGCCCACCTGGTCAACTGTATAACGCGCGCGCCCCAAGGTTGTGTTTTGCCCCTTGCTACCCCTTCCACGTCCAGCAACGGCGCGCGAATGTCGGAGATTGGGTGCACGGCCTTCCAGGAAATCTAACTCTCACCGCATGAGGGGTCCGGTTTCGCGGCCGTTACCTCCTATCCCCAATTCTGTTTGAGAGCATCTTTCAAGTTCCCTACACTCCTCTGCCCCTTTGATCCAGGATTGCTGATCAGGGGCTCAAATACTGCAGCGCCGGAAACGGCCATCACTGTGACTTCGATAACAGCCATTAGCCCAGTGACACTGATTCAGCAGTTCTCCAGTCCAAAGAGCATACAGGCTCGGGATCACGGCCGCCGTAGCGCACGCCCGCGAAACTCGCGCTTGGTCCCGCATTGGGGGCAGGCGCTCTCCACCCGCCCCGTATCAAGGTAAGCCGCAAAGATGCGCACCGCCGGATCCAGAACCAACCCGCTGTCAGCCGTCACTCGCCCCAGCACCGCTCCTCCCGGCGTCGGACAAGCGGGGTCCCGGCACCGCCACCACGACCGGCTCATGCAACACCGTGCTCGTGACGGAGCCAAGAACGGGGATGGCAGATCAAACAGACACCATCATCCGCGAAGCGGGTCCCGCCACAGGCGTAACATCGCCCTGCTACCGGCTTGGGTGGACGTGGCACTTGACTTGATCTCCCTACTTCGTACGAAGTGAACGAAGTGGTGCCCCGCGAGGCCTCCGCCCGGTTCGTTGCTTCGTACGAATCAAGCGCATCCTCCTCAGCGTCCCATACACTAGGTGGTTCCTCCTTACGCTCCGCGTCGTTTGCTTCGTACGATTCAGGAGCAGCGCACCAGCGCCAGAGCGTCGTTGCACCAGGACCATGTCCCTCGGTCCGCGTCAATACCCGGCCCTCGGCCAGAAGGGCGCCCAGAGCAGCATCCAACGCCTCGGCTTTCGCATTGCGATGCAGCGCATCCCACAGCTCAGTCTTGCTCAGCCAGCGATCCGCTCGACGCAGAATGGCCGCAACCCGTCCAGTGAGACCGGCATCAACGTGCGGCGCATTGGTTCCGAAATGCACCAGGACGCGTCGGGCATGGGCACGGAAGTACTCCACCACCTCAATTGCCCGCTCGAGATTTTGCAGACCGGCCTGGTCCTGCCGGCCCTTTGGATCCCAGAGACAGTGCAGCACCAGCCACAGCGTGGCCAAGTGCGCCGGCAGCTTGCTTGCCACCTCCCGCGCGAGTGGTGGTAGTGCCGCTCGGCCACGCTTGGTGTCGTCGTACCAGGTGGCCCACCGCTCCCTGGCGTCGGGATGGGGGCGAATCGTCTGCATAGGAGCAATGCGCAAGAGCTGGAAGAGGGCGACGATCTCGTCCAGTTCATCAGCCTCACTCTCTTCCCAGTCCCAATCGCCCGGTGTCACGTCGGGATAGGTCCAGCAGAAGCGAGGCAGCAAGCCGTCATGAACGCTTGCCTCTCGGGTGAGTTCGGGCAACCGGTCCGGCTGGATGCCTCCGACGATGCAGAGCACCGGATCCGGGACGTTGAGCACCTCCTGAGTCCGGCGGTCGACCTTTAACGATCGGCCGTTCCAGACCTCGAGGTACTTCTGGCGATCATTGCCGCCTCGTTTGTAGGCATTGCAGCCCCGTGCCCAAGCGACCAACTCGTCAAAGGCTGCGGCCACACCGGCATTGCCCTGCAGCATCGGGGCAAGGGACTCGACCGTGGGATCGGTGGTGTACCAGTGCTCATACGCCGGCGGGGCCGGTTCGTCCCCACGACTCGAGGAATCAGCGGATTTCCAACGGGAGAGCTCGCGCTTGTAGGCACGGTACTGCTCCTGGAAGCGATGGTCGGCGGTGTTCTGGAGCAGGTCGAGTGCGGTGCGGGCGTACGCGTCGGCGGGGGACTTACCCTCGCCCGAAGCGGCGATCACGCCGGACCAAAGGGTGGCCTTCCGCACCCAGCGCCGCTTGAGGGCAAGGCGTCTCCGGTTGCCGATCGCAGCAGCCGCGTAGCCGAGGAAGGGGACCGCGAGCAGATCAGGTGGACAGCCGATCGTCTCGGTGCCCTGGGCCAGGTAGCGTTCGACCAAAGGTGGGAAGACGTGGAGGGGGAACAGCGGAACCGGGATGGCGCGGGCCTGCTGCTCGGCCGTGATTGGGCTAGGGGCGACCCCGCCATTCGGTGCTGTAACCCTGGTCTCGTACGAACTGGTGGCGTTACCCTGATCTCCAATCCCCAACCACGTTTGGATTTGGATGACAACCCGGGAATCGAGAATCGCAGTGAGGGTAGGCCAGCCGGTGGTGTGCTGACCAACTGCGAGACTGTCCGCCGTGGAGAGCACCGCGCGACGCCGGTCGTTGGCCTCCTCGTCTCCGGCCACCGTGGCGATGTGCCAGACGAATTCCGCCGTCTCGTGAGTCGGCCAGCCGGCTCGGAGCAGTCCTCCTGCCAGGGCAAGAGCGGCGTCATGGCGACTTCCCACGTTGGGCCACGCGCGTGCCAGCAACGATGCGGTGGCAATGCGACTTACGGCGCGTTGGAGCACCTCCGCCTCAACTTCGGTCGGCTCACCATCGCGCTCCCAGACGAGTTTTTCACCGGAGGGATGGATGGAGGGCGGAATCAGGGTCTGGCTCCCGGTCGAGCGCAACTCGATGAGCATGCTTCGCTCATCACTCGAGGACAGCCTTGGGTCCCGGAAGCGGATAGTCCTGATCGGTGAGGGCACCCGGTAGAAGGCATGCGAGGCGGGGGCCGAGGGCCGTCCCGACCGCAGATCGGTGAGGGGCAGGAAGTGGGGAGCCAGGGCCAGGGCTTCCGGGCAGTCCAAGTCGACATCAGTCAGTCCATTAGACGGCTCCCCGAGCAAGACGCCGACATTTGAGCGGTCGCGGAAGGCAGTCCGGAGGCCGGTATCGTCCAGGCGCAGATGCTGCCAGCCGGGGGTGACGGGACGCTTGCGTCGGAGCGGAACTGGCACCAGGGCCCATCCACGCGCATGCAAACACTCGATCTCGAGGAGGAAGGCGGTGCTCATCGCTCACCTCCCTCCTCGCGTGTGGTCCGTACGTTGTGTGGTGCCCTATCTGCTGGCGGGGCCGGGGGAGCAAGCAGCCGGGTCCAGATCTGGTCCCAGAGTCGCTGCCGTACTGCGAGCGGCAGCGACGCGTTGCTCTTTCGTCCCACACCCGGCGGACCCTCCTGCCGATGCGTGTTCTGATCTCCCATATCCGTCGTACCTCCACGCCGGTCTGAGACCTGGCGCTCTGGCGAGAGCGATGTCTGGGCACTGACAGCAGTGCCATGCGCTCACGCGTCTGGAAGGTATGGCGTGACGGATGTTGTGTTGCGGCACACAGGACGTGTGTCGGGCATGACACAAAATCTGTGTTGTTGACACAAATCTTGTGTCGCCAAGTGGTTAAGGGAGCTCCACGATCCAGGACACAAGCTCCGATGGAGCGTAGCTGAAGGGACCGTTGAGGTTGAGGGATTGATCTAGATGCGTGCCCAAGACGCGATGTTGCTGCTGGATGGTTTCCACGCTCCGCCGGATCGATGTGCGAACCGCACGATAGCGATTCCAGGCCGGCGTGGGCTCATCCCGGATCTTGCCTGCCAGCCCGGTGGCCGATCGCAGATACCTCTCTATCTTACGAATTTCCTCAGCGATCTCCGCAGCTCGTTCGGCATCTCCCTTATCGGATGCGGCCAAATGTTCTGCCTTAAGTTCCGCAATGGCCTTCTTGCACGCCTTTACGGCCTTTGCATCGATGATTGGATCAGCATTTCCTGCTGTCTCCACGTGAAAGCCGCTTTGCAGGAGATCCGGAATGGGCTCGGTCTGGCTCCGCCGGTCACGGGGAGCGTCCAGTTCCTCGGGGGTGAACTCCCGGCCGGGTTCCCGCAACAGCTTGGCCAGTCGCTTCGTCCCCACACTTTCGTTCAGCACGGTTTCCTTTCCTGCAAAGCGCACGCGCCAGCCCTTCCCCTGCCACGCAAGGATGGCGGGAATGTCCTCGATATCCGTGCCAGCAGAGCCGCTGGGCACGGGCACAAGAGCGAGCGGGGTGGGATCGCTGGGAGCCAGCACGATGACCTGTGGACGTCGATCGATGACTCGCCGGCCAGCCTGTTCCCCCATCACCTTGCCAATCAGGGACGCTGCCGACACACGCCCGGACACCAGCTGCGGCAGGTACGTGCCGCTCTGCGCCTCGAGCACCCTGAGCACGGTGGTCGCGTGCCGCTTGATGAGGTCCAGGGCTTCTCGAATTGCGTCCTCTGCGCTCATCTCAGTCGACGTCGGAATATCGAGCAACTCCATGAACCGTGTGAACAGGGCATCTTCATCCAGCAAACTGACCGTCCTGGCGAACCGGGCGTAGGAATAGGCTGTTGTCGCGCGGTCCCAGGGATTCAGCACGTCGATGAAGACGTCCTGTTGATATTTCTCCACTGGGTCATGAATCTCCATGTTGGCGGCAATCGTGGCGAAACGCCGGTCAATGCACTGCGAGCACCCACCGCAGTGGGGCGTGGCGGCTGGCAACCGCGTGCCAGTGCTGCACGAAGTCGTCAATCCAATGAGGTGCTCTGCCCTGGCCTGACGCAGGATGCCGAGTGCTTCAGCCCGTGTGCGGAGCCGGAGCGGGTTGAAAATCGCCACCGGCTGGCGGAGAACCAGTTCCATCAATCTGGTCATGCGGTCCAGAAACTTCGGATGCGTTGCTCGGCTTGCCAACGCGCCGACCAGTTGGTCATTGATGGGAAAATTCAGACTGATTGGACCGTTATCCGCGAGGTAGACCTTCGGCGCGCCAATCTCTGCCGCAACCGCACTTGCCAGGCAGCCATAAAGGAAGCCGCGAGACCGCTGCGTGGACTCTTTAGGCTCTTTTCCTCCCCGGACGATATGCGCGCCAAGAAGCGGCAACGACCAGGCCGGATTGTGCCTCTCGATTGCTTCTATCAGCTGCTTTTGCCGGCTCTCGTGTCGCGCACTTGGCCAGTGGCCGAGCGGGACCGGCCGCTCGCCTTTCATCGCCGACTCAACGAGTGTGCAGAGGCTGTCGAGGCCGCCAGAGAACAGAGTCACCACCCCTGGCCGCGGATAGAGATCCCGGGCCGCAATCTCAAGGGGGATCTGACGGATCTGCGGGTCAGATTGGCTGAAGCAAAAGTCCCAGCGATCCCCTGTTAGAAAACTGAGCGTCGACGAGAGGGCGCTCCGCACCTCATCCCCGTTCCAGAAATCGGGATCGCCGACAGGGATACAGAAAATCAGGTGACGGCTCCAGCGCCAGGCATCGCTATCGCGTTCACCACCGCGAGAGACATCCAGATCCGCTCGATAAGCATAGGCGGCGAGCCGTACGAGATCGGCATGCCGGCCACTGACCTCTGCCAGCACCAGATGGTAAAAATCCTCGATGCGCAGATCCAAGGTCGCCTCGGGACCCCGGGTGCGGATGTACTGTACGGTAGCCTGCTCAATGGACGGAAGGTCGTCAGGAATGACCGCATCATCACATTGGAATACGACACGTGGAGTGGCTTTGCTCATGCCACAACCTCGTGTTCAAGCTCCGCCTCGAGCTTAGCCACGGCCACGGCTACGAAGCCCTGCGCCTGCTCTCGACTGATATGGCCGGCCTCATGAAAGTCGTATTTGGACAACCAGTCCGAGGCGAAGGCTTCCACGATACGGGCCGTCTGCCGGCAATAGGTGTCGAGCTCACCCATGAAGTCAGCACTGGCGTCGACGTCTGCAAAGCCACTGTCGGCGCCTATGTGGAAGGGCAGTTCCTTGTCGACGTAGAAGCGCAATGTCCGCGACAGATAATCGCCGAAGAACCGCCGGGTCAGGTCACCGAACGCCTTGTCCGTGGTTTGGCGACGAAGGGCCACTTCCAGGTCCCCGAGGGTACGGCCAAACAACGACGACTGCGACAGCCCGACGATTTCGACCAAGGCACGGCGCAGGGCCAACGAGGCCATTTCCCCAAAGGGGCCGGACCCGGGGTGACGCTCGATGTGGGTCCGGACGAGGTCATTCATCTGGGCAACGACATCGAAGGCGGACGTTTCGGCAGTCACCGTAAGACCAAGGTGACCGGTTTCGGCGATGAAGTCATCCGAGCGCACTGCGGTGGCGACACGGGAGAGGAGCCAGAAAGCGTATCCGAGGACAGGATCCGACCGCAGGTCGAGCAACCGCTCCCGTGCGCCCTTTGCTGTCATAGACGCGACCGTCTCAACGTCTGGCGCTGCGAGGTCGAGCAGGGCCGTGAGGTGTTTCCAGGATTGCGATTTGTGAAGTCGACCAAGCCGGATATGGCCCATGGCGCACCCCATTATCAAAACAGAACACTGGTTCTGGTCTGTGGGTCTATCCACACCAGTAACTGCCATGCAACTCAATCTACAATGCTGATGGCAAGAGGTGTGACAACGGACGTGAGAAAACTTGCTTTTTGCGCAAGGTGATCAATGATTACATTCGTCGCATCAGGTGACGTCGCACATGCCCTGGTACGTAAGGAGCCATACGATGCAGACCTCGTCGATCCCCTACGAACCTCAACAGCCCCAGCAACTCAGAGCTGCAATTTATGTCCGTGTGTCGAGCGTGCAGCAGGAACGCGAAGGCGCCAGCCTTGAAACTCAAGAAGCCGCATGTCGAAAGTTTTGCGCTGAAAAGCACTGGCTGATCCTTGAGTCCCACATCTATCGGGAGACACACAAGCGCTGGTTATTATACGAACGTCTGGAAATGACCAAGCTCCGCGAAGCTGCGCGCAGCCGGGCGTTCGACGTGGTCGTCTGTTACTGCGTGGATCGATTAAGTTCCCAAGATGCCCACGTGTACATCCTCGACGAGGAGTTCAATCGCGCCGAAATCACCATGGCGTTCGCCACGGAGGACTTTGAGCAGACTGCAATTGGTCGGTTCGTCCGAAGTGCTAAAGTGCTCGCCGCAGCCATTGAGGTCGAGAAGATCCGAGAGCGTACGGTTCGGGGTCGTATTGCTCGTGTTAAAAGTGGGAAATTGATCCCGGGAGGCAAGCCCTTATACGGATATCAATGGCCGAAAGAACGAGATCACAGGGGTCGTCTCATCAAGGGCAGACTGATCGAAGACCCTGAGACGGCACATGTAGTACAGCGAATCTTTTCATCGTTGGCCCAAGGCCTGACGCTCCGAGCCATTGCCCGATCGCTCACAGAGGAAGGTGTTCCTACCCCAACGCGCGCAAACCCTCAGTGGCAATCATCAGTAATTGCTCGCATGGCACACCAGCCAGCGTACAAAGGTAAAGCCTATGGTTGGGGTATCCGAAAGGCTGGTGCTCAGCCCCAACATTTCGATCCTGAGAAAGCGATTGAACTCCCCGATGGAACGATACCGGCACTCGTCGACGAGGCAACATGGGATGCGGTGCAAGTTGTCTTGGCACGAAACAAGGAGCGAGCTGTTCGCAGCGCGAAGAACCCGGAATCCGCCCTCTTGCGCGGTGGTTACGTGAGATGCGGTTACTGCGGCTCTCTAATGTACCCCCGACCTCGATCGAATGGACGCGTGGATTACGTCTGCAAGGGTATACAAGACATTCTGAGAACTTGCCCAGGCCCCACAATCGTCACCCACATCCTGGACCATGCGGTGTGGTCGAAGGCGGAGACGATTCTGACAGATCCTGACACCGTAAGAAGGGAACTTGAGCGGTTGCAAACGGCTGACCCCACCGAAGACGATCTAGTCACAGTGGATCAAGCTCTTCAACAGCTTTCAAAGCGAAAGGGTGTGCTTGTACAGAGCATTGCCATGGTGACTGAACCAGAAGCAGCTGCCCCGCTCGTCGCTCATCTCGAAGAATTGACCAAGCAGGAGCGCTCGCTCAAACAGAAACATGATCAAGTCCTGCATCGCCAGCGGCCATGGCAAGAACAGCAAACAAACCTTGCGACATTGGATGAGTGGTGTAATTCCGTCTCCGCAAATCTGAAGACCTTCAACTTCAAACAGCGCCGCATGGTCCTGGATGCGCTCGGCTTCTCCGCCACGCTCTTTCGGTGCGATCACGAGCCGCGATTCATCATCACCGCTGATATCGACCCCCGACTTGTGTCCCCTACCACTTCAGCCGGGTCCTCGTCGCGTCCTTCATCTCCAGCTCGCCAACACGTTCGATCGTGATCCCGCCATGCTCCAACCCCATGAGCCCGGCACCCTGGCCGAACTTCAACGCGTAGACGCTCGACAGGTTGGTGCCCGTGCCCGCCGTCTCATCGTCGGGAACGAAATCATCGACCACCAGCGGGATGCCGTCGTAGGTCTCCACCTGCTGCCCGAACTGGTTGATGCTCGTCTCCAGCATGTGCCCGGCAGACCGGCGCAGGTCTTT
>JAUJLY010000382.1 GCA_030447145.1 Thermomicrobiales bacterium | reverse complement strand
CCATTGAGCAGGTCTACTTAGATGCAGCCCTGCGAGCCCTCGCGCACAGGTAAGCCGCTGATAATGGTAAGGAGGAGACCGGCTCCATGCACAGAGCGTATCCACAGTACGCTGAAGAGCGCGACAATCTCCTGGAGCGCCTTCGCACGGCACTGCTCGCCGATGCCCGGGTGGTCGGGGTCCGGCTCGCGGGATCAATCGGTCGAAGGACCGCCGACGACATGAGCGATCTCGATCTCTGGATCGCCATCGACGACACGGCAATATCCAACGTCGCCGCCGCCCCTGAGACGTTTGTTCACGCTCTTATCCCGACGATCATGGAGATCCACGCTCCGTCCATCGCCCCTGTCGGCGGTGCCTTCCTGTTGACGTGGGTCGCTGGGAAGCAGGGGCCGCAGCAGGTGGACTGGTATTTCCAGGCCGCTTCTTCGGTACGGCGACCACTCCATACCCGTGTCGTGTTCGAGCGTCGGAGACTTCCCACCGCTGAAGTTCCACCGCGCCTTGCCGACGATGCGCTCGAACGCGCCATCGATGATGCGATTCGTGACACCTTGCTCATGATATTCATCACCTCCAAGCACATCGTGCGAAACAATCCGTGGCATGTCATGAGACATCTCGAACACGTGGCCCGATGCCTCGGCAAGCTCGAGTTGCTCGTCGGGTGTGGCGCAGAACCGGCGGTCGACGACCCCTTCCCGCAGTCGTTACCTGAGGTGCTCCCTTGCTCCCCGGATGCCCAGCGCCGACTCCTCAGTGAGTTCAGGCGGAGACTGGTTAAGTTGGTGACCCAGTCAGGCCGTGTCAATCGTTTCGCGACGGCGATACAGGCGGTGGACGCAGCCTTGAGCGCACGGAACTAACGGTATCAACAGCCTGCAAGACAGTGCTGCTGCAGGGTCTCAAGAATGTTGTCGTATTGCGGCTGATAACCCTCGTCGGTGTGCACCACCATTGTCGGGTACCCGAGCGGTGTGAGGTCGTTCGCTTTACTCTCGAGCGCGGTGATCAAATCGGGGAAGGCATCCATATCAAAGTGGGCACCGTGACGCTCCCCGCTTGAGGCACGATCCCTGTACCGACGCTCGATCACTGCCCGACCGGCCTCGCACTGAACGATTACCACCGTCGCCACCGTGGTCAACCGAGCAAGTTCTGGGGCGACAAAAGCCCGATTGAGGTTTGCCTCAATCATCATAGTGCTCCCATGTGCCACCATTGCGAACGCGAGGTCATACAGCACTCGAAAGCTTGCCGCCCCAATTCGTTTTGATGCCCCCCGGTCCGGGACGCCCAGGGCGCTGGCCAGGGATTCCTTGATCACATCTTTCTCCAGAAGTGGGAGCCGAAGGTCCGTGGCCAGGCGCCGTGCCAGCGTCGTCTTGCCAGATGCTGGTGCGCCACATACAACGATCAGGACCGGGACTGTCATCACGCTTCACCCTTCAACGGTGCGCTGATAGCGGGACGCATGCACTTCGGCGAGCGTCATGTCATAACCGAGGAGAACACGGTCAAGCACACACCGTTCAAGACGACACGACAGCGTTGATCAGGCACGAAAGCCCCGTGACCACGGCAGTCTCCCCCCACCCCGAAGGACCGCCGACATCTGGGTCACCCCGCATCGTGTCGCTATCTCGTTCCTCTTCCCTCACCGGCATGCACCGAGGAGCCTATGGAGTCTGGGGACCTGCTCCGCCAGCACCTTGGATTCACTGCGCCACGCGAAGAGCGGTCCGATCCCGCCGTACTCGAACGCCACGATCCAGGGGCAGGCCCACTGCCCCTGTCGAATCTGCTCCAGGCACCACTCAAGCAGTGCCCAATCCTGCTCCGACAGCGGCATATGCTCGCGCAGCCGCCCCTGCTCGTCACAATCCACGTCGCTCACATGGAGTTCTCGCAACCGATCGACGAGTAGCGATGCCAGGTAGATGCGCTCATCGTAGCCGAGGTGATGGGCGGCAGTCCGGGCGTGGGCGATGTCCAGCAGGAAGCCACAGCCTGTTTCCTTACAGAGGTGATGAAGGAATGACGCCTCCTGGCCTATCCGTAGCCGAGCGCCGTCCGGCCCCCGGTAGGGCAGGTTCTCAATGATGACGTGTTCCGCACCAAAGCGATCACCCACCCGACGGATATCCTGCCCGGTTTGTGCCAGCACCCGCTCAACATTCACAGGCGCGTCAGATTCAACGGCGATCTCCGGATAATCGACGCGACGGGTGGCCACGTGGAGGTTGACGTGGGGGGTGTCGGATGCGGCACAGGCGGCAGCGAGGTGATCCAGATCGATGTCCTGGCTGTCGCCCGGTCCTGCTTGCAGGTCGAAGTGGAGATAGTGGGGAAGCCCTGTCGCTTGCGCACCGGCAATGAGCTCGGGCCACTCCGAGCACTTCCATCGATCCAGGACAATGGCACCGCCATGGTGCAGACCTGCGGCCTGGGGCGAATAGTTGATGCTCAGCTGCACAATCAGATTCCTTTGGCTAGATGACTGCCGCCTCGGTAATCGCAAATCGCTTGGCATCAACATCGATCAAACCCCGGCAGCCGATGGGCAGCGTGAAGATCGGGCTGGTGTGTCCAAAGTCCATGTCGGCCACCACCGGGAAGCTGTACCGCCTGGTCCGCTCGAGGATCACCTCATGCAGCTGGTGCCGTTCCTCATCGGTGTAGCCATAGGGCCGGGCAAACAACAGTCCCTGAATCTGCTCGAACACCCCCATGTTCTCGTAATCCATCAGCATGGCATCAACTGTCTCCGGCGGTGGTTTCTCCTCGGACGTCTCCAAGAAGAGCAGCGCTCCCTCCCAGGTGGGCCAGTAAGGGGTGCCCCGCAGGTGCTCCAGCGACTCCAGGCAGCCGCCGATGAGGACACCCTCGCCTCGACCGCCCCGCAGCCACTGCCACCCCTCCGACGGTCGCTGCTCCCGTGCCCGCGTCAGGTCTGCCTTCTCCCGCCAATCAAGGAACTCGTCTGTCCACCAGGGGGAGGGCCCGATGATGCCGATCGGTTCCGGTACGCACATCGCCTTGATCGCGTAGTGTTCGGAATAGGCAGGCATCTGCGGGTACTCCGCCCAGTCCGTCATCAGCGTCGGCCCGCTGAAGGTCACCATCCCGGTCATGGCCCAGATCGCCACATTCAACA
>JAUJLY010000052.1 GCA_030447145.1 Thermomicrobiales bacterium | reverse complement strand
CTGAGGCGCCACAGGAGCTACTGATCGCTAACACGTATGACAGCATCGAAGGAAGGGCGCCGATCGAGGGATCGACGGGGTCATCGGTTTCGTCGACGAGGCTCAGGACAGATTGAAACGGGTCCTGGTACAGGTGAATTCCTGTCACGTCTCAAGCGCCACTATGCGAGACCTTATGGGATTCTGAACCGCGAACAGGCGGAAATGGCGATGCTGGTCAGGTTGGAGCCCCCGAGCCGTCCCATGTAACAGGAAGCCGTCGAAGCCGGTACCTATTTCTCCCCGGGCTGGAACCGTGACTTCCCCAAGGTGCAAATCCTGGCTATCGAAGACCTGCTATCCGGGAAGCGACCCGACGTCCCGCCCATGCGGGCAACGTTCGAACGGGCGGAACGCATCTGGTCGAAGGCATCGCATGGTCAGAAGACGTGATTCGGGGATAGTTAGGCTCTTCGATTAGGCCCCTGTGAAGCGCTACACTGCCCTACATGCGATGGCAACTGAGCGATAGGGCCCCGGATACCCTTATCCATAGGAATCAACACGAGATAGTTCGACGATCCGGGACTGTGCAGCGCATATGCAGCGCGGGCCCTGATACGAGAAATGGCCCTCCACACGGAGGGCCATTTTCCGGGCCATTATAGGCTTTTCTGGGTACGCCCGGCAGGATTCGAACCTGCGGCCTGTTGCTCCGGAGGCAAAAGCCGGCAAAACGGCGTGTCGAAGGACATCCGAGGGCTGCACGTCAAAACTCATACTGGCTAAGACACAACAAGATATGAAGCTGCACCCGGGCGCCTGGAGGCCGATTTTGGCACAGGTTATGTGACAGATTGGGGTGAACCAGTCAGTGGACGCGTCGCATTGGACTGGAAACGAAGCGGGAATGTCTTGTAAACGTCGTCACGTGAGCGTCGACATGCCTAAGCGGATGCGACGACTAACCAAATCTTACTTGCGCACGTTGGTACCCACCTGGTACCCAAGGGACTAAAAATGCAAAAAGCCACCCGATGTGGGTGACTGTTTTTCGCTTGGTTATGGGCTTTTCCTGGAGCGGAAGACGGGATTCGAACCCGCGACCTTCTCCTTGGCAAGGAGATGCTCTACCACTGAGCCACTTCCGCCTGGGCGCTTTGCGCGTCAGCAGTAGAGATAATAGGATGCACGGCGATGGGCTGTCAAGGTTGGATCCCTGTCTCTCCCCTGGCCGGCGATGGCGTCAACAGCACCGTCGAGGACCGTCATGACGCGGCCCGCGAACTGTCCAGGCTTTGGTGAATGACCAGTGGGAGCGAGCTTGGCGTTGGGGTGGTGGCTCGCCCTTGCCGGGCGGCCAAACCTGACTGGGTATAACGATGAGGAGTCCGTGACATGACAGAGAGGTTACTTACAGACGATCTCGTAACCGTGGAATGGCTTGCCGCCCATCTCCATAACGGACGCGTACGGGTAGTCGATATACGCGGCTACGTGAAGACAGAGGACTTGGGAGGTGGGAGGCAGAAGGCCACATACACCTGTGCCTCCGAGGAGTACGAGCGGGGCCACATTCCTGGTGCTGTCTATGTGGATTGGACGAAGGATATTGTCGATCCCGAGGGGAAGGTCAAGGCCCAGATCGCCCCTCCCGGAGAGTTCCAGGCGGCAATGGAAGCGCGGGGTATCGGTGAGGGTATCGCGGTGGTTGTCGTTGATCATGCGGGCGGTCACCTTGCCACCCGGCTTTGGTGGGCCCTGAAGTACTACGGGCATGATGAGGTTGCGGTTCTGGAGGGGGGCTATGGTGCATGGGAGGCGGCAGGAATGCCGCTGACAGCAGAACCGACGGAAGTGAGTCCCGATGTCACGTTCACTCCCAGGAAGCGGGAGGAATTGCGGAGCGAGGTTGAGGACGTGCTCCAGCAGATGCAGACCCAGTCACATCAGATCGTCGATGCGCGGGACGGCGCGATCTTTCGTGGTGAGACTCAACGCGGACGTCGGGGTGGACATATACCAGGTGCACTCAATCTACCGGCAGGCGCTCTGGTAGGCGAGAAGGGGGAGTGGAAATGTCCCGAGGAGATACGTGAACTGGCGCGGGCAGCAGGAGTGGATGTTTCGCGGCCCGTGACAGCGTATTGCAATGGGGGCGTCACCGCAACCCAGCTGATGTTCGGGCTGCACCGAGCCGGAATGACCGATCTCTCGAACTACGATGGTTCGTGGAACGAGTGGGGTGAGCGGGAGGATCTGACAGCGGAGGATAATCGCGATCTTTATGGATCAGACAAGAACATCTAGAGTGGCCGCTCCAAATCGGAATTTTCGTTGCTCTGTAGTACGTTCGGCGCGAAGTTAGAGATCGATCCCATCGTTCGAGTTCATGCCAAAGATCGGCACGGTGCTGGACGTGTCTTGGGGGATATTACGGTTGCTTGCCATCGTGGAGGAATCATGGCGCTTGTGACAATCAGCGTAGGATATGCCTGACGGCGCGTTCTCGAGCCAATGAACGCAGAAGGCGGACAACATAGGTCTGCCATTCCTGTCTATGGTGCCAAGGGGCAGACTCGAACTGCCGACCGCACGATTTTCAGTCGTGAGCTCTACCAACTGAGCTACCTTGGCAGGATGCCACACCGTCCGATTGACATCGGGTCTGGTGGGCGATAGAGGGCTCGAACCTCTGACATCCACGGTGTAAACGTGGCGCTCTTCCAACTGAGCTAATCGCCCGAGCCATGCGACTCACGATCAACTGGTGCCCAGGAAAGGATTTGAACCTTCACGCCCTAAACGGGCACTAGCCCCTCAAGCTAGCGCGTCTGCCGATTCCGCCACCTGGGCAGGTGCGTGCGATGCAGCGGTCGATAGTATAGGGGGTTGGTTTGGGCCGCGTCAATGCGGCTTCGGAGGGTACGGGGAGAATAGCTGCCGCCGTGACAAGGCATCCTTCGAGCAGGACTGTTCCTCCGTATGCGCTTTTTATGCCAGCAGGGTTACAGGCGCGACACCTGATCTGAGTGGGATTCTGGACAACCCGTCCGCCGATACTCCGCACCGAATTGGGCTCGGAGTATCGACCAAACGACGACTGGAGCGTAGATACCACGTCGTGTGTCTACGCTCCAGGAACGCCTGCTCGAACCCTCAGTCCAGCCGGCCGACCGGAGTTCCGGGATTCTCATGGGTAATGAGAACGACAGATGGTCGCGGTGCCACCTCACCGTCTGGCCAGAGGCTGAGCGGCTCCTCGAGCGTACCCCCTTCACCCGGATGCTGAACAGAGACGAATAATGCCGTGTTGTCCGGGTTGAATATCGGCCCGGAGCATTCGGCGTCCGGCACGGTACTGAAGAATTGGCGGGTCAGACCCCGTTCTTCGCCCCCGGTGGGAGCGACAAACAGCCCGTCATTCCTTGGTAAGTTGTTAGACATTCCGTCCGTGGAGATCCATATATTCCCCTCAGTATCGAAGGTGAGATTGTCGGGCGCCGCAAGAGGGCTGACTTCCTCATTGCCTCCGTACCATGTGCCGCTATGCTCGGGATCGCCAGCGAGGATGAAGATTTCCCAGGTGAAACTGGTCCCGGCATGGTCGTTGTTGGACTCGGTAATCTCAATGATGTGACCGGCGAAGTTGTTTGGCCGGGGATTGGCCCGGTGCGCCTGCTCCATCGTTCGTCGACTGTTGTTCGTGCAGACGAGATACACCTTCCCGGTCGTTGGGTTCGTCTCGAAGTCCTCCGGCCTATCCGTCTTTGTCGCCCCGAGCAGATCGGCAGCGAGACGTGTCTTGACTAATACCTCGCCTGACGAGTGGTAGCCACTGTCCCGTTCCGTCGTCGTCAAATTTCGCGACGTGAAGCGTTCCCTCGCTCAGGAGATCCATGTTGGCAGTACGGTCGTCCGGGTCGTATGCGCCAGCAGTGACGAACTTGTAGGCATAGTCGAAGCGTTCATCGTCGCCGGAGTAGATGGCTACCCGACCATCAGGTGAAATGGCGGATGTTGCACCTTCATGCTTGACCCGACCCAGAGCGGTTCGTTTCTTCGGAATCGATGCTGGATCGTAAGGATCGATTTTCACGACCCACCCGAACCGGAACGGCTCGTGTGGATCCTGAGCGAGATCAAAGCGGGGATAGAATTTCTCCCATTGTCGTTCGGAGCCTTCCTCGCCCAAGCCATAGCGCTCATGGGCAAGTCGAACCGGATCGTTCTCCTGCAGGGCGTCCAGGTTTCCGAAGTATTGCTGAAAATTCTCTTCGCCTATAAGTGCCGTGCCCCAAGGTGTGGTGCCACCTGCGCAGTTGTTGAGTGTGCCCAGGACTGTCAGGCCCTTCGGATCATCAGTCGTTTGCAGTAACTCGATACCAGCCGCTGGCCCGGTGACCTCCATTGGTGTCATGCCAGTGATTCGTCGATTAAGCTCCGAGTCCAGCACGACCTCCCACTCACCGTTCTCGTTACGCGATCGGGGTTTGGCAGGGCATCAAACTCCGGATTGCGGGTGAGGTAACCCGGAAACATCAACTCCGGATTGGTGTACTCATGATTGACAACAAGGAGCCCGCGGTCAGAGGACCCTGATCCTGCCGGCACAGGGAAAAAACCGATCCAGTCGCAGTTGTACCCGAATTGCTGTTCCTGAGCTTGCGCCGTCTGGTTATCGAAATCCAACTCCGGGGCACCGGTGAAGATGGGACCTCCCCATCTCAGGAACGGTGCGGCAACGTGGTTGCTGGCAACGACAATGCCGTCACCCTCGTCGAGTGTGATCGGTTCGAAACCACTTGCTGCTGCAGGTGTGGCGTCGATCACAGGTGTACCGTTTGCCACGGGCGTAGCGTTGTTTGCCGGAGTCGCCTCCTGGGCCACGGCCTGGGAGCCAAGCGTCAAGACCATCCCGGTTGCCAGGCCGCCTCCAAGAACGCCTCGTCGGCTCCAGCGCCGTGAAAGGATCTCCTGCATTGTTTCACCGCGACCGTCCGTTGAAAGCACGCTTTCACGATCGCCTTCGTAGAACTCTTCGTTGCGTTTCACGGTTATCTTCCCCTTTTTTGGCGGACTAGCCACCAACGCCCACGGTAGTATCACCGGAGCACCAGACCCCGTGATACATGAACATTCTCGCAACGCCTTATTCCACATACCTCCTGTGCATGCGCCAGCAGGTCCTGAGCTCCCTCCTTGGAAAAACCCGCAACGGCATGGCGACGAGCCGAGTCCTGACCGAACGTCATGACCGCGCCAGATGCACCTGTCAACCAGAGTGGCGAGAATTGAGGATTTGGCCGCCATCTCCTTCCACAACCGGGATCGACTCCCCGCATTAGACGGCATGGACGCGAAAGGGCTTTCGAGAAAGTGAGGTTGCGGCGGACTCGAGGATCTACATCGTTGGGTTGGAATAAGTCATTGGAGTTGATAACACCATCATACCGCCTCGCGATATACCGTCAACCGCTGGAATTTCATCGTCGGCCGTTCCAGGAGAATTGCCATGCGAGTCCTTGAAAGCTAATGTCCCCATCCTGGACACACTTTGCTTGTTCGGTGCTCGTCATGCCATATCCTGTCGCTCACGGCATCCCCTGCGGACGCACAGCACGGTGGCGCTTGGAAGCGACGCAAGAGAGAATCGTTCGGCCTTCCTCTGGGCGGCCGATCAGACAGCGAGTGCAGCGCTGACTGGTATGCTGGACATGTTCAGGCATGTCTATCGATCCGAAGCTCAGAAAGGACATCGACATCATGGCCTCAGATGCACGAGCGGAGCGGAATGCCCGCCCCAAGGTGACGATCGTCGGCGTCGGTATGGTCGGTGGCACGGTCGCGCAGTTGCTAGCGCAGCGGGATTACGCCGACATCGTGATGATCGATATTGTCGAGGGACTGCCTCAGGGCAAGGCCCTCGATTTGCTGCAGACCGGTCCCGTTCTCGGCTATGACTCCATCCTGGTCGGCTCGAACAGCTACGAGGATGCTGTGGGATCGGACCTCGTCGTTATCACCTCGGGCGTCCCACGAAAGCCCGGAATGAGCCGCGATGACTTGCTGCGCACGAACCAGGGAATTATCCGCTCGGTGACCGAGCAGATCGCAGCCGTGGCCCCCGACGCCGTGCTTATCGTGGTCTCGAATCCGCTCGACGCAATGTGTCACGTGGCGTTGGAGACGACTGGTTTTCCGCGCGAGCGGGTTATTGGCCAAGCGGGCGTACTCGACTCCGCACGGTTCCGCACCTTCATTGCAGCAGAGCTGAACGTCTCGGTTGAAGATGTGACGGCGTTTGTCCTTGGTGGGCATGGCGATACGATGGTTCCATTGTCGCGGTATTCCACCGTCGCGGGAATTCCGATTACCGAGTTGATGACGCCGGAGAAGGTAAAGGAGCTGGAGACCCGAACGGCCAACGGTGGCGCTGAAGTGGTGAGCCTCCTGAAGAGTGGCAGCGCATTTTATGCACCGGCAGCTTCGACGATGGCGATGGTCGATTCCATTCTGCTCGATAAGAAGCGAATTCTGCCGTGTTCGGTCCTGCTCACAGGGGAATATGGAATCGACGGATTGTATGTCGGAGTGCCGGTCAAGCTGGGCAGGAGTGGTGTCGAGGCAATTATGCAGATCTCTCTCACCGAGGATGAGCAGGCAGGCCTGAGATCGTCAGCTGATGCGGTGCAGGCTCTTGTGGATACCATGAAGTCCTTCGAGACAAATGCATGACATCAATCGTCGCGATGAATTCTGGTCGAGACCGATGGTGGGGACCTCTGTCGACCCACCCATGCAGGTGGCAGGGTTCTTGTAGTCGCGCTCAATATGAACCGCACCCGGTGGGGAACAACGCTTTATACGAGGATTGGGCTTGTGAAACTTTTGGGTAAGGGAGGCAGCGCGTTCGGTGCCGTCGGCACCGTTCGCAGCTTCATGAACGTCGTTAAGGACATCGACTTCAATGAGGTTCGTGAAAGGGCCGAGCAAGCGCCGAAGACACTGGTGCTCGCCCCAGATGAAGAGTTGGCACGGTCAGCGGCCTCCCAGCTCTTTGGTGACGAGAGACGAGATGGGGTCGATGTCCGTGCCTGGCGGGCAGGTGATTCTCTCGATTCCTTCCGATGGGATGCGATCATTGTCTATGACCCGGCGGGATTTGGGCTGCTCGACAAGGCACGGAAGGCGGTCGGCTCCCGGGCCAGCGAGACCGTCTTCTTCCTGGCACAGCACCAACCAGGGGGGAGCGATCCAGTCGACTTGCTTCGGGCAGAAGTGACGGAGACCTTGCCCGATCTCGCACCTTCGTATGGACGGTTCTTCTCAGCATGGCGGCCTGCCGCTGTGCGGGCAATCATCGACGAGACAGCCAAGGCAAACGCGCAATTTGCGCTTGTCTCGAATATTCCTGCCGTCATCCCGATTCTTGGTGGATTTGTGGCCGCCAGCGCGGATCTGCTGGTACTCACCAAGAATCAGGTGATGATGTGCTACAAGATCGCAGCGGCTCACGATCAAGAACTGGGGCATCAGATGGCCATCGTGCGTGAGCTGACGCCCGTGGTCGGCGCCGGTTTCCTGTGGAGAACAGTGGCCCGCGAGGCGGCCTCGTTCATTCCCCTCGCTGCAGGGACGATACCGAAGGTGATTATTGCCTTCGCTGGGACGATGACGGTAGGTCGTGCCGCAGACTACTACTATCGGTTCGGGAAGAAACCACCGAAGGACCAGATGGATCAATTCCTGGAGAGTGCGACAAAGATGGCCAAGAAGCTCCCGATCGTTGGAGACAACTCCGATGAGGAGAAGGTGCAGGAGCAAAGGGAGCTGGTATCGGGCGAGGTGGGCAAAGTCGATTCGGCCAGTACATCGTAGCGTGATCGGAGAAACCGCCCGCACCTCAGAAGGTGCGGGCGGTTTCAGATTGTGGCGGTCTTGACCGGATTGTTACTTCGCCGGAACAGTCTCAAGGTTGGCGGCCCTGATCCGCTTGTTCAGTTCCTGCAGGGACATGCCAAGGAGTGAAGCCGCCTCTTTCCGGTCGTCATCAGTGGCAACGAGGGCCTCTTCAAGAGCGGTTTTTTCGATTTCGCCAAGAAGATCGTCAAGCGAGATGCCTCGACGAACGCGGTCCCCGATGTCGATCAGCCGACGGCTGTCCGTACCGTGGAAGTGAATGTGATCCTCTGTGATCACCTGCCCCTGAGCCAGCACGGTCGCTCGCTGGATAAGGTTCTCCAACTCGCGGACATTTCCCGGCCACTCGTAGCCCATCAGTTTATCCATGGCACTTTGGCTCACCCGTGCAACTGGTGCGCCTGCCTTGTATCGATGTTTCTCGACGAAATGCTCGACAAGGAGCGGGATGTCGTCCTTGCGGTCGCGCAGGGGCGGAAGATAGATGGAAATCACATTGAGGCGATAGTAGAGGTCCTCGCGGAAGCGATTGGCTTCGATCTCCTGCGCCAGGATCTTGTTCGTGGCGGCAATCACCCGTGTGTCGATCTTGACCGTGACGGACCCGCCGACGCGCTCGAATTCCCGTTCCTGGAGCACGCGGAGCAACTTCTTCTGGGTCGAGAGCGTCATTTCCCCGACCTCATCGAGGAAGATGGTGCCCTTGTTCGCCATCTCGAAGCGCCCCTTACGCTGATTCATCGCGCCCGTGAATGATCCCTTTTCATGCCCGAAGAGCTCGCTCTCCAGCAATGTCTCCGGCAGGGCCGCACAGTTGACCTTGATGAGCTGGCCGCGCGCATAGCTCGATGTCCGATGGAGAATGCTGGCGATGAGTTCCTTGCCGGTGCCAGTTTCTCCGGTGATCAGGACCGTGGCATCGGAGTGAGCTACGCGGCCGATGGTCTTGTAGACCTCCTGCATGGCGAGGCTATTGCCGATAAGCGGATCATTGGGGTCGTTCCGGTCGAGGAGGGCCGAGAGCTCCAGTACCTGATCATTGAGGCGAAGGCGTTCGAAATACCGCTTCACCGTGAGGAGGACTTCATCAAGATCAAAGGGCTTGGTGATGTAGTCGTAGGCGCCGAGGCGCATGGCCTCGATGGCAACACCTGAGCCGCCAAACGCCGTCATGATGATGACGGGAAGTTGGCCCTCGTTGGTCTTGCGGAGCTCCTGGAGCACGTCCATGCCGCTCTTGTCCGGCATCCGGACATCCATCAGGATCAGTTTTGGGGCTGAGTCACCATTGGCCATGGTTTCGAGAACGCTCGCACCCGAGTCGACGTCCTGAACGTCATAGCCTTCATCGGAGAGAAAATCCCTCAGCACCTGCCGGATGGCGGCATCATCATCGGCGATGAGAATATTCTGCATGTGTCGCGTCAAGCCCTTCTGGATCGCATGAAGCGTCGTTGCACGGATGCAACCGCATCAGAATACATAGTATAGAGTGCCGGACATCTTGAGAGAGGTCAGCGGAAACAGGAGTTCAGAAGTATGGTCACCCGCCTCGTCCTGATCGGGTTCAGCGGAACCGGGAAGAGCACGGTGAGTCGTCTGGTTGCTGACCGGTTGGGGTGGTCATTGTTCGACATGGACGCCGAGATCGAGCGGTGTGAAGGCATGTCAATTTTAGATATGTTTTCAGCCAGGGGCGAGGCGGCATTCCGGGGGCTTGAGCGAGCGGTATTCCTGGAGGCACTCGATCGGGAAGAGGTCGTCATTGCCACGGGTGGTGGAGCGGTGTGCACGGAGGAGATCTGGCGCATCCTGGAGGCAGACCCCGCTACCCTTGTGGTCGGCCTTGATGCGTCGCCCGAGGTCCTTCTTGAGCGTCTAACGGCACATGAAAGGCAGGCAGCCGGTGGTGAAACGACGAAACGGCCTTTGCTTGATGTAGACGACCCCCTCGACCGGATCACCCGGCTGAAGGCGGATCGAGGGCCGTTCTACCAGCGTGCGGACGTGACCATCCCGGTGGGGAATCGATCCCCTGAATCGACCGCTGCTGACATCGCTGAACTGATCCGGCTCGCGAACGGGACGGCGTCAACCGTGACCCTGGACTTGCCGCAAGGGACGTCGTCCATTCTGGTGGGAAGGGGTCAGCGTAACGAGGTGACAAGTCTTGTGGGCGGCCGGTGGCCTAAGGCGCAGCGCGCCTGGATAGCTGCCGATGCGGCGGTGCACAGGAATCATGCTACGTGGCTTACGTCGTTGGAAAACGCCTCCAGCGTGACAGTATATGTTCACGATGTGCCATCTGGCGAGAGCAGCAAGAGTATGAGTGGGTTGGCGAATCTATACGACTGGATGATCGGCGGAGGGGTAGAGCGGGGAGATGTTGCCGTTGCAATAGGTGGGGGAGTCACCGGTGACGTCATGGGCTTCGCTGCCGCCACGGTTCTGCGCGGCATCGGCCTTATGCAGGTACCGACCACGCTCCTTTCAATGGTGGATTCCAGCGTTGGCGGAAAGACTGGCATTAACCACCCACGCGGAAAAAATCTCATTGGCGCATTTTATCAGCCGGCACTGGTCGTAGTGGATCCCGCCTTCCTGGTCTCGTTGCCCAAACGGGATCTGCATTCCGGGTTTGCCGAGATCATCAAGCACGGCGTGATCCAGGCATCCACCCCGGGTGGCGAGAACGGGTTTCTGCTGGACGTGCTTGAGGCAAACGCTGCCTCACTCCTCACGCTGGAAGAACCTCTCACATCATGGGTCATTCGCCAGAACGTCTCGCTCAAGGCCTCGGTTGTTCGCGAGGATGAGAAGGAGTCTCGCCTGCGGGCCATCCTGAACTTTGGCCATACCATTGGCCATGGCGTCGAGGCGGCTGGATACTCCCTGTTGCATGGTGAGGCGGTTGCCGTCGGCATGGTGGCGGCAATGACAATTGCTGTCGGAAAGGGCCTCATTACGAACGCGGAACGGGAGCGGCTTGTTCACCTGCTTGAGGCGTATCAGTTGCCGACGATGGCCGATGTCGATACTGGCATGGTTCGGGCAAAGATGGCGCGTGACAAGAAGAAGGCAAGCGGTGAACAGCAGTGGGTGCTGCCGATGCAGTCGGGAGGCGTCGAGATTCGTAGGGACGTTACGGAGACCGAGATCGATCATGCCCTGGCGGCAATCGCCGGACGCTGATGTGCGAGTGAAACCGGCGGGCGCTGTGCTATGCTCATCTGTGATGTCAGGTGGTCGCGCGATCACCGGCGTTTCGTTGTGTCCCACAAGGCACACCTTGCCTGCAGCGCCAGCGAGCCGGTGAGCAAGCTCCAATTGTCACGGACAGGAGTACAAGCAGCGTGACACCCTCCCCCCAGGTCGTGGTCAGTG